>CAZUWQ010000168.1:0-2668 GCA_964624195.1 uncultured Oscillospiraceae bacterium
GCGAAGAACCAGACCACCAGACCGTACAGGCCCTGTGTGCCGGGGAGGAGCTGAAGGACCATGACCTTACCGGATTTGCTGGGGTCTTCGGCCAAAAGGCCGGTGCCGGCTTCGCCGGCGATGCCGGTCCCCTTCGCGGAACCGACGCAGGACAGCGCCACGGCCAGACCGGAGCCGATCAGAGCGATGGCGAGACCGCCGATGTTTTCCAGAAACATATGAGTTTCCTCCTTAAATAAAGTTTACTTTATATCAACATATTTTGTGTTGTACTCCAACGGTCGGAAGGGCTTTCCCCCATCCTCGTAGAACCGGCTGAAATATTCCAGGCATTGCAGCCGCATATCATGGACATAGCAGCCCAGAAGATTCAGCGCGAAGTTCAGGGCGTTGCCGATAATGGAGATGAGGAAAAAGGAGATGACATTGCCCGTGATCGCGCCCAGCGTGTTGAATACCTGCGCGATGACCGCGCCGGCCAGCATCAGGGCCATGAGACGGGAATAGGAGAGGATGTCGCTGAAATAGCCTGTGATGTTGTTGTACAGGGAACCGAAAATGCCAAAGAACTTTCCAAAGATGCCCTTTTTGCCATAGCCTTGGGTCAGCACCAGCAGCACCACGATGGCGATCAGGGCGGCTTTTATCTGGCCGAGCCAAATGCCGAGGCCCAGGAAAATGAACACCAGGAACCACGCGCCCTCGTTGCAGAGAGCCGCCATCGTTTCGCCCCGCTTGATCTGCTTGTACATACTGATGCCCATGCCGGTGAAGATCTGGAGCAGACCGATCACCAGAGAGCCGACAAGCACCGCCAGCGCGTCGTCCAGCGGGGAAAACAGGGCGGGCAGGCTGATCACCTTGCCGGAGATCAATTCCACGAGCTGAGGGATCAGGTCGCCAAAGAAGCCGCCGGTCAAAGCGCCCATGATAAAGGTGCTCACGCCGCACAGCCCCAGCAGCGGGATCATATACCGCATGGTGGGACCCTTTGGTTTCGCCTTTTTCATAATGACCGCAGAGGCCAGCATCATCACCAGACCGTAGCCCATATCCGCCATCATGAAGCCGTAAAAGAAGATAAAGAACGGCGCCATCAACGGGTTGGGGTCCAGCCCGTCGTAGGCGGGCAGCGAGTACATCTCCGTGACCATGTTCAGCGGGGACACCAGCGGGCCGTTTTTCAGCTTCACCGGCACCTCCGGGTACTCCTCCGTTTCCGGCTCCTCCGTTTCATAGGCGCAGGTGAAGCCGTCCAGCTCCTGCCGCAGCTTTGTCTCGTCCTCCGCCGGGAACCAGCCCTCCAGCAGGAAGGTCTCCCCGGTATCCACCAGCCGTCCCTGGGCCGTTTCCCGGGCTTCCTCCTGGCTTGCCCGGTCCAGGGCAAGCTGCAGATCCGGTCTGCGATCCCCATAGCTCTCCAGCTTTTCCCGGTCCGCGTCCAGCTTCCGGTCCAGCTCGACGATCCGGTCGTCCAGTTTCCGGTCGTTGTCTACCGCGAGACCGGTCCAGCCCTGCAGGTTCACCTGGGTGAAGCCGAGGGGCCGCAGCGCCTCCGTACAGCTCTCCGCCGCGCCGGGGTGGCACAGCAGCAGAAAATACCGCAGCTCGCGGTCCTGCCCCGCGTGGAAGGCTTCGTACAGCTCGGCGGCGCTCGCCAGGGCCTCGTTCACCATTTCCTCCGACACCTGGACCGGCACCGCGCCGAATACCGCCCGGAGAGCGTTCAGGCCGGTGCTCTCCGAATATTCCAGGGGCACGTCCAGGGCCAGCCAGGGCTGCAGCGCCGCTTTCTTCCCCTCCAGCTTGCTCCGCTCCGCCCGGTGCTCGTTCAGCGTCCGTTCCAGTTCCAGGAGCTCCCGGGCCGTTTTCAGTCCAGCGCGGAACATCTCCTCGTCAAACAGACGCTGCTCCGTCACCTCCGGCCGGGCCTGGAGCAGCTTCTTCTTCGCCGGGGCGTACTTGTCCAGCACACGCAGCGCCTCGGACAACAGCGCGCTCCGCTCCTTCGCCTTCGCCAGGCCCTGGCCGTCCGGTCTGGTCAGCGCCCGCTGGTCCGGATCGTCCGGGTCCAGCGCCGGTTCGTTGACCTCGACACAGCCCAGCCGCTGGAGCTTCGTCAGAAGATCCTCCCGGTCGGAAAGCAGTCCGAGCAGACGCAGCCGTTTCATTCTGACTATGGCCATCAGCTTTTCCCTACCCTTTCCACGATCAACTCTGCCGCACGGTCCAGATTTGCCCGGGCTTTCCGCTTCAGCTCTTCACAGTGGACCGCGTTCTCTGCCAGCAGCCGCTCCGCCTGTTCCTTTCCCTGAGCCTCCGCGTCCGCCAAAAGCGCCTTGACCGAGTCCTCCGCCCGCGCTCTGGTCTCCGCCAGCAGCTTTTGCCCGGCCGCCTCCGCCGCCGAGACGATGCGTTTGGCTTCCGCCTGGGCCTCGTCCTTTCGATCCTTGGCCTCCGCCTCCGCGTCGGCCACCTGCCGGATCGCTTCATACGCCATATCCCTCACCTCTCTCCCATAGATTTTTCCTCTAAGAACGCTTCCCTGAGCATGGGTCTATGGCGCCGTGAACGCACGGCGCCTCGCGGTATACGGCATCGTCCGCAATTCCGCCCGAAAAGTGGGCGGGGATCATACCACGACCTGGTATAGCAGGCGTTTTATGAC
>CAZUWQ010000169.1:0-2615 GCA_964624195.1 uncultured Oscillospiraceae bacterium
CCCCAGAGGAAAGACAGTTTGCCTTTTCTCTGCCTTTCATCGGGGAGCATATCATCTGGCTGTCCGTGCCTTGTTTTTATTCTCAGCCGCTTCTCAGTACGCCACGCCCCAATACACCATCTTCTTGGCGGGCTTGCCGCAGCAGGCGCACACGTCGCTGAGGTGCTCCTGCTGGAAGGGAACGCAGCGGGAGGACATACCGGCCTCCGATTTCATCCGTTCCTCGCAGGCCGCTTCGCCGCACCACATGGTCTTGATGAAGCCGCCCTTTTCCTCCTGGATGGCCTTGGCCTCCTCTACAGAGAAGGCGGGCCAGCAGTGCTCCTCCAAATTCTTCTTTGCCTTGGCGTACAGCCCGTCGTGGATGGAGTCCAGCGTCTCTCCCACCGCCCGCTCGACGTCATCCAGACTGACAAAGCTCTTTTCGCCGCTGTCCCGCCTGACCAGGACGCACTGGTTTTTCTCCATGTCCTTGGGCCCCAGCTCCAGCCGCAGGGGAACGCCCTTCATCTCATACTCGGCAAACTTCCAGCCGGCGGACTGGTCGCTGTCGTCCAGCTTCACCCGGAAGCCGGCCTTCCGGAGCCGGTCCACGACGGCCCGGTTGGCCTCCAGGACCCCCTCCTTGTGCTGGGCCACCGGGATGACCACCACCTGAATGGGCGCCACCCGCGGCGGCAGCACCAGGCCGGAGTTGTCTCCGTGGACCATGATGATGCCGGCGATCATCCGGGTGCTGACGCCCCAGGAGGTCTGGAATGGATGGTGGAGCTGATTGTCCGCCCCGGCAAAGGTGACGTCGAAGGCCTTGGCAAAGCCGTCCCCGAAATAGTGGCTGGTGCCGCCCTGAAGGGCCTTGTGGTCGTGCATCATGCACTCCACGGTATAGGTGGCCTCGGCTCCGGAAAACTTCTCCTTGTCGGTCTTCTGCCCCTTGACCACCGGGATGGCCAGCACATTCTCATAGAAGTCGGCGTAGATATTGAACATCCGCTCCGTCTCGGCGATGGCCTCCTCGGCGGTGGCGTGCATGGTGTGGCCCTCCTGCCACAGGAACTCCCGATGGCGGAGGAAAGGACGGCTGGTCTTCTCCCAGCGGAGTACCGAGCACCACTGGTTGTACAGCTTGGGCAGGTCCCGGTGGGAGTGGATGATATGGGCATAGTGCTCGCAGAACAGGGTCTCAGAGGTGGGCCGGACGCAGTACCGCTCCTCCAGCTTCTCGCTGCCCCCCATGGTCACCCAGGCGCACTCGGGGGCAAAGCCCTCCACATGGTCCTTCTCCTTTTGGAGCAGCGATTCCGGGATGAGCATGGGCAGATAGACGTTCTCGTGTCCGGTCGCCTTGAACTCCTTGTCCAGGATGGCCTGGATATTCTCCCAGATGGCGTAGCCATAGGGGCGGAGGATGAACATTCCCTTGATGCTGGTGTAGTCGATGAGCTCCGCCTTGCGGCACACGTCGGTGTACCACTGGGCAAAGTCCTGCTCCATGTCGGTGATCTGGGTCACCTGTTTGTTTTTGTCCTGTGCCATTTCTGATCCATCCTTTGTGATGACCTGTTGTCAGGTCCCTATTGTATTTCCACTCTGTGGAAAAGTCAAGGGCCGGGCCCAAATTCAGGCAGTCCTCGCCCAGGCGGCCACGGCGGCCTCCAGCCGGTCCGCGTTCTCCATGATGGCGGCGCACACCCGGTCCGCGTCTCCCGCCTCCACGCCGTCGCAGATCCGCCGGAAATCAGCGGCGTCCCGCTCCATATCAGGTCCGTTGGCGGCATACAGGTTGCGCAGCAATAGCTGCTGGCCCTGAATGGACAGCATGCTCCGGTCCAGCCGCCGGTTGCCGCAGTGGGCGTAAAACACCTCGATGAAATGGTGCACCGCCTGGACCTGGGCCTGGGGGCTTCCGGCGGCCTGAAACTCCGCCAGCCGGCGGCGGAGCTGTCCGGCCATGTCGGCATGATCGCTCCGCTCCATGGCCAGCCGTGCGGCGGCGCAGTGGAGCGTAGTGGCCAGCTGCTGGATCTCCTCCACGTCCCGCGGGGTCAGGGTGAGCACATGGGCGCCCACATTGTTCTCATAACTGATGAGCCCCTCCTGTTGGAGGCGGTTGATGGCCTCCCGGATGGGAGTGCAGCTCACGCCCAGAGTATCCTGGAGCTCGTTGACGTTCACCTTGCTGCCCAGGGGCAGGCGAAGAGTGATAATATCGGCGCGCAGGCGCTCGTAGACCTGATCCACCAGCGAACGCTTTTTAATGGCTGCCATGGGGTCCCTCCAAAGTCCTGATTTTATTTCTTGCAACATATATAATATAACAGACCCGCGGTGGATTTGCAAGGGGCTGCCTCCGTCGAATGTGACGAACCGGGGGCTTCGATTTTGTGGAACATTTCGGCAATGATAGACTTGCGCTTTTGCGGCAAGTATGATACCATAGAGATATGAATCTTGCAAGATATATGATTTACTCATTGGGTGAAAGGAGCAGATAACCATGGTTTATCAATCGTTCGACCAGCTCATCTCCGCTGCCAAGAGCAAGCCCTCCGCCGCCCGTATGGCGGTGGCCGCCGCCGGTGACCCCCACACCATCGAGGCCGTGCTGAAGGCCC
>CAZUWQ010000170.1:0-2581 GCA_964624195.1 uncultured Oscillospiraceae bacterium
CGAAGTAGTCCGCGTCGTGGAAGTGGAGCACGCCCTCGTCGTGGGCCTTGGAGATCTTCTCCGGCAGCAGGATGCGGCGGGTCAGGTCCCGGCTCACCTCACCGGCGATGTAGTCCCGCTGGGTGGATGCGTAGATGGTGTTTTTGTTGGAGTTCTCCTCCGCCAGATCCTTGTTGTCGTTGCGGATCAGAGAGAGGATGGACTCGTCCGTGGTGTTGGCCTTGCGTACCAGCGCCCGGTTGTAGCGGTAGATGATATAGGCCTTGGCCAGCTCGTACTTGCCCGCGGCCATAAGCTTGGTCTCCACCATGTCCTGGATGTCCTCCACCAGCAGGCGCTTCCGGTCCTTGGCCGCCACCGCGTCCGCAATGGCGTCGATGGACGCCTCGTCGATGCGGTACTCCTCCTCCACCGCGTCATTGGCCTTTTGAATAGCGGTAATGATCTTGCTGCGGTCAAAATCCACCGTCGTTCCGTCCCGTTTGATCACTTTCATCTGGGGTGCCTCCTTGTCTCTCTGTCGCCGTTCCTATGTGGAGCTGTGGGCGGGCGGCCCGTCCCACAGCCGATTATGGTCAATGCTTATTGAGCATACCACATCTTGTGGTGAAAGTAAAGAGGCAATCCCGTTTTTTTCACAAAATATTGTGTCTATCTTTTCACAAGCCCCGGAAAGCGGCACCATATCTTGTGTTGGCAGACGGCCCGGTGGAGCGGCGGGGCGCGCTTGCCGCAGGCCCTGTGGGACGCTCGCGTGGCAGCGCTCCTTATCGAACTTTTGTTTGACTTCTCTCCCTGAATGAGCTATACTATCCCCAAAGGGGGGGCGGCGCCATGGACCGGGTCATTTTTCACTGTGACTGCAACTGTTTTTATGCCTCGGTGGAGCTGCTGTCCCACCCGGAGCTGCGGGCGCGGCCCGTGGCGGTGTGCGGCGACCCCGCCAGCCGGCACGGGATCATCCTGGCAAAAAACGAGCCTGCCAAGGCCCGGGGCGTCAAGACCGCCGAGACCATCTGGCAGGCCCGGAAAAAGTGCCCCGGCCTGGTGCTTCTCCCCGCCCATCACCGGCTGTACGAGGAGTACTCCAAAAAGGTCAACGCCATCTACGGCCGGTTCACCGACCTCATCGAGCCCTTCGGCATCGACGAGAGCTGGCTGGACGTCACCGGCACCCTCCATCTGTTCGGAGGCGACCCGGCGGCCCTGGCCGACCGCATCCGGAACACCGTCCGGGAGGAGCTGGGCCTCACCATCTCAGTGGGCGTCTCCTTCAACAAGATCTTTGCCAAGCTGGGCAGCGACTACAAAAAGCCCGACGCCACCACTCTGATCACCGTGGACAACTTCCGGCAGCTCGTCTGGCCCCTGCCCGTCACCGACCTTCTGTTCGTGGGCAGAGCAACGGCCCATATCCTGGAGCAGTATGGCGTGACCACCATCGGCCAGTTGGCCGCCTTTGACCGGGACGCCCTCATCGCTCTGCTTGGCAAATCGGGCGGACAGCTGTGGAACTACGCCAACGGCGTGGAGAACAGCCCCGTGGCCCCCGCCGGACAGTATGTGCCGCCAAAATCGGTGGGCAACGGCCTCACCTTTCCCCGAAACCTTATCTCCAGGGACGAGGTCCGGCAGGGCCTTGCCCTGCTGTCCGACGAGGTGGCCGTCCGTCTGCGCGTTTGCCGCCTGAAGGCCACCACCCTCCAGCTGACCATCCGGGATCCCAGCTTCAAAGACATCTGCCGCCAGCGCCCCCTTACCGCGCCCACCTGCACCGCGCGGGAGCTCACAAAAGCGGCGGTCGACCTTTGGGAGCACTGCTGGCGCTCCGGCGCGCCCATCCGGGCCCTCACCGTCACCGCCCTCAACCTGATCCCGGAGGACGAGGCCGCCGAGCAGCTGGGGCTGTTCGACCCTCAGGCGCCCCGCCGCCGGGACAAGGTGGAAAAGCTGGAGCGCGCCATGGACGCCATCCGCGCCAAATACGGCCGCTCGGCCCTCACCACCGCTCTCCAGGTCCATCCCCCGGAGGAGAACGGCACGGAGGGCGAGGAGGACCTGCCCTTTTAGTCCCCCAGGGCGCGTCAGGAATGCCGCGTCCTGCAGAACGCGGGGGTCGGCATCCCGCCAGCGCGCTGATATCCCCGCCTCATTTTCGCGGAGCGCGGCTTTCCAGACGCGCCGCCTTCCAAGGAACAGGCCGGCGCCCCCGTCCCGCGTTCGCGGATCGGGGGCGCCGCTGTTTTTTATTCCTCTGCCAGCGGCAGGGTGACGGTGGCCTTGAACAGGTCGCCGTCGATGCTGATCTCAAAGTTGCCGCGCTGCAGCTCGGTGAGGGACTGGGCGATAGACAGGCCCAGTCCGCTGCCCTCGGCGGTACGGGACTCGTCCCCCCGGACAAACCGCTCCATCAGCCGCTCCGGCGGCATATTCAGCTCGTCCCGGGAGATATTCTTGATGGACAGGGCCGCGCAGTCCGTGTAGCCCTGCACGCCGACATACACCCGTGTGCCCTCCAGGGCGTACTTGGCGCAGTTGGACAGCAGATTGTCGATGACCCGCCACAGGTGGCGGCCGTCCG
>CAZUWQ010000171.1:0-2568 GCA_964624195.1 uncultured Oscillospiraceae bacterium
CCGCAGCCGCTCCACCACGGCGGAGCCGGCGGAGTTGTGTCCGCCGCCGGTGTTGCACGATAAAACCACAACGCGCACGCTCTCACTCCTTGTCGCGGGGGTACCAGACATGATGCCCCGTGTCATCTCCATAATGTGGATATTATACGCCGAATGGGTTCAAAAAGCAACGCCGCCTTTCCGACCCGCCTCGTCAAATACAAACAGCGGCCGTCCCCAGCGCTCAACCGCGGGGGACGGCCGCTGTCTCACATCACGTTCCTGCCCGGTCCGCGAAATACCGCTCCCGGGTCAGCTCCAGCTCCAGCAGGCGGATGGGCCTTCCAAACCGCACGGCCTCGCCGATGCCCACCCGGCGGAAGCCTGCCGCAACGTGGACGGCAAGGCCGGCATCCCGACTCGCCTCGAACTCGTTGCGCATCCTGTCCGCGCCGCACGTCACAAAGGCCCGCTCCAGCAGCAGCTCCAGCGCGGCCCGACCATAGCCCCGGCCCCGGAAGGGAGCGTACAGCAGCACCCCCATGTCGTACCAGCCATGGCCCTGTATCCGATGGAAATTCACCTCGCCCACGAACGCCCCGGCGCCTTTCTCCCGGACATAGGCGTAGAACCGCTCCGGCTCATGGCCTACCAGTCGGGCTTGCTCCTCCGCCCATTGATTCTCCGGGAAGTCGATGCAGCCGGTGTCTGGGTGATAGCCGAAATAGGACACGTCCCACCCGGCGTTATAGGCCATGGTGACCGGGTCAGCCTCCATGACCTGCCGGAACCACATCTCGTCCACGGTGGGCAAATGCAGGCAAAGCGCGGATTTCTCCCAGCTCCGGCGGAAGGCGGCAAAAGCCGCCGCATCCAGCCGGAAGGTCAGGCCATCATAGCTTTTCCCCCGCACCTGCCGGATGCCCCGCTTGCGGCAGCACTCCACAAAGCCCAGCTTCTTCGCCAGCCGGAGCATCCGCTCGTTGCCCGACCAGGTCTGGGTATACAGGTCCCTGTACCCCGCGTCCAGGTGGTATTTCACAAAAGCGGTGAGGGCCTGGGTCCCCCAGCCGCGGGACCAGCAGGCGCTGTCTGAAATATCGATCCCCACCGCCCATCTGGCCCGGCTCCGCTCCTCCTTGGGGCAGCGCGGAAGCCATTCAAAATTTTCATCGATACAGTAGGTGGACACCGAGCCGATGTGGACCCCCTGGGCCGTGTCGATCTCCAGGCCCACACGGTGGTCCGGCCTGGGGCGCTTCAGCCCCTCCAGCTCCTTCCTCCGGTACTCCTCCGGGTCAAAGGAGGCCAACTCCGCCTCCGACTCCCACGGCGCGTCCCACCGAGCCCACTGAGTGTCTGTCGTATTCCAGCGGATCTCGTCCTCGATGTCGCTCTCCCGCATATCCCGGAGCACGACGTTTTGATACTTGATCTCCATACAGTTCCTCCAAATGTATTTTAGAGGGCGTTGTTTCAGGCGTGGGCCCTCCCGGCACGCACGCAAGTCCTTTTCATAGTCTGACCCTTCCATTCTGTAAAGCAGGCGGCCTCGCCGCCGTCCACAGTCTACCATACCGCCTGTTAAAAGTCCACCTTTTTCCTTTTCAAGCCCGCCGCGATATGATATAATAGAGATAGTTCGCCCCTGCCGTCGACAGGGACGGACCGAAAAAAATCATCAGGAGGTGCCGATATGGAATTGACTTTAAGGCATGGCTCGATCCAAGCCACCGTCGTCTCCCACGGCGGAGAGCTGGTCTCGCTGACCGATGGAGACGGTACCGAATACATCTGGAGCGGCGACCCCAAATACTGGTCCGGCCGCAACCCTATCCTGTTCCCCGTTGTGGGCGCTCTGAAGGATGACAAGGTGCTTTTTGGAGATGTCCTCTGTCAAATGCCCCGCCACGGCTTCGCTCAGAAAAGCGAGTTTTCTTTGGCCGACCACGGCGACGATTTTGTTGTATTCCAACTGCGGGAAAGTGATGCTACTTTACAGCAGTTTCCCTTCCCCTTTGATCTGCGGGTCCGTCACCAGCTGCTGGACAACGGCTTTTACACAGAATATACCGTCTCCGATCCGGGCGCCGGCCCCCTGCCCTTCTGCATCGGCGGCCATCCCGCCTTCCGCTGCCCTCTCCGGCCAGGCGAGACGTTCCAGCAGTACCGGCTGGTGTTCGACTGTCCGGAGACGGTCAGCGCTATCCACCCCAACAGCATAGGTCTCCTCTGCCTGGACCACTCGGAGTGCACCCTGGACAACGCCGACACCATTCCCCTGGATTATACCCTCTTTGACCGGGTGGACACCTTGATCTTCAATGATCTGCGCTCCACCGGCGTCAGCCTGCTGTCCCCGGCCGGCCGCGGCGTCCACATGGATTTTTCCGGCTTCCCCACCATCGCCTTCTGGACCATGCCCCACGCCAACGCCCCCTATATCTGCCTGGAGCCCTGGCAGGGCCGCGCCGCCTATGTGACTGAGTCCGGCCAGTTCCGGGACAAGCCCAACAGCGTCATCCTCCACCCCGGAGAGGCCAGGACCCTGCGCTATACCGTCACCCTGATCTGACCTCCGGATCGTTC
>CAZUWQ010000172.1:0-2562 GCA_964624195.1 uncultured Oscillospiraceae bacterium
GTCTGCAAGAAAAAGCAGCTCACCAATATGCGGGCCTCCGGCTCCGACGACGCCCTGCGCCTGGTGCCCCCCAGGCAGCTCAGTCTGGAGCAGTGCCTGGAATTTCTGGCCGACGACGAGCTGCTGGAGGTCACCCCGGAAAGTCTGCGCCTGCGTAAGAGCATCCTGAACCACGAGAAGCGCATGAAGGCCCTGAAGGGCGGCAAGAGCTGACGGGCGGAGACCGACGGCTATGAAATACGAACAGTGGAATCTGCGTCCGGCAGCCCCCCTGGCCCTGCGCCGGCGGATGGAGGAGGCGGGTATGCCCCCGCTCTGCGCCGCCGTGCTGTGCGCCCGCGGCCTGGACACGCCGGAACAGGCGGCCCGCTTCCTGGCCGACACCCCGGACCTGCTGCACGACCCCTTTCTGCTCCGGGATATGGACCGGGCCGCGGCCCGCATCCGCGCCGGGCTGGATCGGGGCGAGGTCCTGGCGGTCTACGGCGACTACGACGTGGACGGCATCACCTCTACCTGTCTGCTCACCGAATTTCTCCGCGCCCGGGGCGGCCAGGTCATCCCCCATATCCCCGACCGGACCGAGGAGGGCTACGGCCTCAACGCCGGCGCCGTCCGCCGTCTGGCGGAGCAGGGCGTCACCCTCATCATCACCGTGGACTGCGGCATCACCGCCCAGGCGGAGGTGGAGCTCGCCCGCACCCTGGGCGTGGACGTGGTGATCACCGACCACCACCGCTGCAAGGACGCTCTGCCCGACGCCGCCGCGGTGGTGGACCCCTGCCGCCCGGACTGCCCCTATCCCTTCAAGGAGCTGGCCGGCGTGGGGGTGGCCCTCAAGCTGGCCCTGGCTCTTACCCCGCCCGGGGAGCGGGACGGGGTGCTCCGCCGCTATGGGGAGCTGGCCGCCATCGGCACGGTGGCCGACGTCATGCGCCTCACCGACGAAAACCGGGTCCTGGTGCGCCTGGGCCTGGACCTGCTGGCCCACACCCCCCGCCCCGGCCTCCGGGCCCTGCTGCGGGAGGCGGGTCTCGACCCCGCCCGCGCCCCCTCCGCCGTGACCATCGGCTACGGGCTGGCCCCCCGCATCAACGCGGCGGGACGGATGGGGCGGGCCTCCGTAGCCCTGGATCTGCTGCTCACCCGCGACGAGGCGCAGGGGCAGGAGCTGGCCCAGGAACTGTGCGAGCTGAACCGGCAGCGCCAGGCCATTGAGCTGGACATCTTCCAGGAGTGCGACGACCTGCTGTCCCGTCACCCGGAGCTGGCCGGTCCCGCCATCGTGCTGGCGGGGGAGGGCTGGCACCAGGGCGTGGTGGGCATCGTGGCCTCCCGCCTGGCTGAAAAATACGCCTGTCCCGCCTTCATGATCTGTCTGGACAAGGGCCGGGGCAAGGGCTCCTGCCGCTCCTTCGGCGGCTTTGACCTGTTCGCCGCCCTGGAGCGCTGCGCCCCGCTGCTGGAGGGCTTCGGCGGCCACGAGCTGGCCGCCGGCCTCACCATCCGGGAGGAAAACATCCCCTCCTTCCGGGAGGCCATGTGCCGGCTGGTGTCCCAGTATTCCCACGGACGGCCCATGGTGTCCGCCGTGGACGTGGACGCGGAGATCGAGCACTGCGCCCTGCTGTCCGACCGGGAGGTGGACGCCCTCTCCCTGCTGGAGCCCTTTGGGGCGGGCAATCCCAAGCCTGTGTTCCTGCTGCGCTCCGTCTGCGTGCTGTCCCGCGGCGACGTGGGCGGCGGGCGCCATCTGAAGCTGAAAGTCCGGCGGGACGGCGTGGTGCTGGACGCCATTTTCTTCTCCGCCAACACCGCCGCCTGCGGCGTGTCCCCCGGCGACCGGCTGGACCTGATCTTCACCCCCCAGATCAACGAATACCGGGGCGCCCGCGCCGTACAGCTCCAGGTGTGCGACCTGCGCCCTGCCCCCACAAGAGCCCAGCTGGAGCAGGCCCTGTTTCAGCGTCTGTGGGAGGGCGAGCTGCTCTCCCGCTGGGAGGCCCGCCTTCTGATGCCCCGGCGCCAGGACTTCGCCCAGCTGTGGCGCTATCTGGAGCGCAGCTGCGCCGCCGCCCCGGCCATGGGCCGGCTGGACCAGCTGATCCGGCAGGCCCTCCGCTCCCAGCCCGGCCGCTGCACCTACGGCAAGGCGCTGGTCTGCCTCCAGGTCTTGGATGACCGGGGCCTGATCCAGATCGAGCTGTCCGGCCCCCAGGCCACCATCCGTCTGCGCCGCCCGGAGCGGAAAGTGGACCTGGAGCAGGCGCGGCTGATCCAACAGCTGCGCGGTTTTCTGGATTCATAAAGGAGTTGCCTTCATGGACGACATTCAAGCCCGCTACGAACAGCTGGAACAGCATATCTCGGCCAGCAACCCCAACGCCGACGTGGCGCGGGTGCGGGCTGCCTTTGAGTATGCCAAACGGCACCACGGCGCCCAGCTCCGCAAGAGCGGAGAGCCCTATATCACCCACCCCATCGCCGTGGCGGAGATCGTCAACGAGCTGGAGCTGGACACCGACTCCATCATCGCCGCCCTGCTCCACGACTGCATCGAGG
>CAZUWQ010000173.1:0-2519 GCA_964624195.1 uncultured Oscillospiraceae bacterium
CTGAACGGCTCCAAGATCTTCATCACCAACGCGGGCTACGCCAACGTCTTCATCGTCATCGCCATCACGGGCGTGGTGGAGAAGCGGGGCCGCAAGACCAAGGAACTGTCCGCCTTCATCGTGGAGCGCACCGACAAGGGCTTCTCCGTGGGCAAGCACGAGAAGAAGATGGGCATCCGCGGCTCCTCCACCTGCGAGCTGATTTTCGAGGACTGCGTCATCCCCGGCGACCGTCTGCTGGGCAAGCAGGGCAAGGGCTTCAACGAGGCCATGGCCACCCTGGACGGCGGCCGGATCGGCATCGCGGCTCAGGCTCTGGGCATCGCCGAGGGCGCCATTGCCGAGACCATCGCCTACACCAAGGAGCGCGTCCAGTTCGGCAAGCCCATCGCCAAGCAGCAGAACACCCAGTTCGAGCTGGCCAATATGTACGCTCACACCGAGGCCGCCAAGTGGCTGGTGTACTCCGCCGCCCTGAAGAAGCAGGGCCATGAGCCCTTCAGCATGGACGCCGCCATGGCCAAGCTGGTGACCGCGGAGACTGCCTCCGACGTGACCCGCCGCTGCGTGCAGCTGTTCGGCGGCTACGGCTACACCCGTGACTATCCTGTGGAGCGCATGATGCGCGACGCCAAGATCACCGAGATCTACGAGGGCACCGCCGAGGTGCAGCGGATGGTCATTTCCGGCGCGATTTTGAAATAAAGGAGGTAGAATCACCATGAAAATCATTGTCTGTGTCAAGCAGGTGCCCGACACCTCCGGCGTCGTCGCCGTGAAGGAAGACGGCACCATGGACCGCTCCAAGATGCCCACCATCACCAACCATGACGACCTGGCGGCTGTCGAGGCCGCGCTGCAGATCAAGGACAACACCGGCTGCAAGGTCGTGGCGGTCTCCATGGGTCCGCCGCCCGCCGAGGGAATGCTCCGTGAGCTGCTGGCCCGGGGCGTGGACGAGGCCTATCTGATCTGCGGCCGTGAGTTCGGCGGCTCCGATACCTATGCCACCTCTCAGATCATCGCCGGCGCGCTGGACCACATCGGCGTGGAGAAGGACGACATCATCCTGTGCGGCCGCCAGGCCATCGACGGAGACACCGCCCAGGTGGGCCCCCAGATCGCCGAGAAGCTGCATATGCCTCAGATCACCTACGCCGCCGACATCCAGGTGGAGGGCAATACGGTCACTGTGAAGCGTCTGCTGGAGGACGGCTACATGATGCTGAAGACCAGCACCCCGTGCCTGATCACCTGCGTGAAGGAGCTGAACAATCCCCGTTACATGAGCGTGTCCGGCATCATGGAGTGCTACTCCAAGCCTCTGACGATCCTGGACTACAACGCCCTGAAGGACAATCCGTTGATCGACGACGATACCATCGGCCTGGTGGGATCTCCCACCAACGTGTACAA
This sequence comes from uncultured Oscillospiraceae bacterium, assembly GCA_964624195.1. Classification (GTDB taxonomy): domain Bacteria; phylum Bacillota; class Clostridia; order Oscillospirales; family Oscillospiraceae; genus Enterenecus. The sequence goes on from CAZUWQ010000173.1 coordinate 1,417, forward strand.
GTCCTTCTCTCCCCCGGTCAAGGGTGCGGGCACCATGCTGGAGGGCGCCGACAAGGGCACCTGCGAGCAGTTGGTGTCCATCCTGGGCGAGAAACACATTATCTGAGGGAAAGGAGTGCTTGAATAATGGCTTATAACAGTAAAGACACCACCGCCTTCAAGGGTGTGTGGGTATTTTGCGAGCAGCGGGACGGCGTCATTCTGGGCACCGGCTATCAGCTGCTGAGCGAGGGCCGCAAGCTGGCCAATGATCTGGGCGTGGAGCTGTGCGGTGTGCTGATGGGCTCCAACGTGAACGAAGACTACGCCAAGGCCCTGGGCGGCTACGGCGCCGACAAGGTGTACATCTGTGACCACCCCCTGCTGAAGGACTACACTACTGACGCCTACACCAAGGTGCTGTGCGATCTGGTGAAGGAGAAGAAGCCGGAGGTGCTGCTGATCGGCGCCACCAATATCGGCCGTGACCTGGGGCCCCGCTGCGCCGCCCGCCTGCACACCGGCCTGACCGCCGACTGCACTCATCTGGACGTGGATGTGGAGAAGTACAAGACTTTCCTGAAGACCACCTCCACCATCGACGTGGACAACACCGAGTTTGAGGTGAACAAGAACCTGAAGATGACCCGTCCGGCGTTCGGCGGCCACCTGATGGCCACCATCATCTGCCCCCGGTTCCGTCCGCAGATGTCCACCGTCCGTCCCGGCGTGATGCAGACCCAGCCCTTTGACGAGGCCGGCGCCGCCAGGACCAAGCTGGAGAAGGTGGACGTCCAGCTGAGCGAGTCCGACATCACCGTGGATATCCTGGAGATCAAAAAGTCCGCCAAGAAGCTGGTGGACCTGATCGGCGCCGACGTGGTCGTGTCCGTGGGCCGCGGCATCAGCTCCGACCCCAGGCGCGGCATCCAGATCGCCGAGGACCTGGCCAATGTGCTGGGCGGCGTGGTGGGCGCCTCCCGTGCCGTGGTGGACGCGGGCCTCATCGAATCCGACCATCAGGTGGGGCAGACCGGCAAGACGGTGCACCCCAAGATCTATGTGGCTCTGGGCATCTCCGGCGCCATCCAGCACCTGGCCGGTATGCAGGACTCCGAGTGCAT
>CAZUWQ010000174.1:0-2459 GCA_964624195.1 uncultured Oscillospiraceae bacterium
AATGGGCCCTGACGGTTTGAACGGCTTCTTCCGTGCCGGTCAGATCTTTGCGAATATGCGCTAAAAAGCGGTCCATAGCCACCCCTCACCCAGAAAAATGTTATCAGGACACCTCCGTTTCAGCCGCGGCCGACGGAACGGGCCGGGCGGGGGCTCAGGCGCCGGAGTCGGAGGCCTCGTCCTGGAGCTGCTGGGACAGGGCGGTCTGGTAGGCGGAGTAGCGGGCGTAGAAGCCGGCCACGTCCAGAGCTTCCAGGGCGTCGGCAAGGGTGACCTCCGCCTGCTCCACCTCCTGGGTGACCAGATCGTCCAGCTTGGCCTCCCGGTACTGGTCGGCGTAGCTTTCCAGGTCGTCCACCCGGCCCCGGAGGATGATGTGGTAGCCGTAGGAGGACTCCACGATGCCGGACAGACCGCCGAAGTCCAGGGACAGGGCGGCCTCCTCAAAGGGGGCCACCATCTGGCCCACGGTGGTGGTGTACCCGTCGGGGTTGGAGGACAGGCCGCTGTCCTCGCTGTACTCGTTCATCAGCTCGTTGAACTTGGCGTCCAGATCGTCGGCGGCCTGGAGCTGGGCCAGCAGGTCCTCGGCCAGCGCCTTCTTCTCGGCGACGGTGGCCTCATCCAGGGCGGGGTAGGAATAGGTGCCGTCCGCGTTGGCGGTGGGGGTGCCCTCCATGTCCACGGTGAGCAGGAGGATGTGGCGGGCCTGGTAGACGTAGTTGTTCAGCTCGTCGTCGGTGGGCACGGGGACCATGGCGTCCAGCAGATTGTCATAGCAGGTCTGGAGGGCGAAGATCTGCTCCATGGACTGGTCGGTGAGGCCGTAGAGGGCCTTCAGGTTTTCATACATCTCCTCCCCGTTGGCGGCCATGTCCTCCCGGACCTGGGCCCACTGGTCGTCGGTGAGGGGACAGCCCTGCTCGCGGGACATCTGGTCCAGCAGGGTATAGTAGGTGGCAACGGAGACGGTGTCCGCCAGCAGAGAGGCGGTAAAGTCCTCAATGGACAGGCCGTAGATGCCATAGTAGCTGTCGAAATAGTTACAGTTCTGGGCCAGCCAATAGAGGAAGAGGTCGGCGGGGACGTCCTGGCCGTTGATGGTGAGCAGGGTCTGATCGGCGGTCATGCCGGCGGAAAAGTCCAGGATGCCGCGGGTCAGGTCCACCTCCACGGACGCCTCGGGGACGGGGTCGGCGCTGGACTCCGGGGAGGCGGAGCTGTCGGGCAGGTCGGGATCGTCCGCCGCGGGGGAACCGCAGGCGGCGAGAGACAGGGCAAGGGCCAGGGTCAGAAGAAGGGCGGTCAGGCGCTTTTTCATGGTAATATCCTCCAATTGTTATAAAGCGGGTCAAAAACATTTTATCACCTGCCCGGAGAGAAGGCAACAGGCGGGGCGGCCTGTTCACGGATCGTTTACTTCCCGGGCGGCCTCCTCCCGCAGGGCGGCGTACTGCCGGATCAGCTGCTCGGCCTGCCGCAGGGGGTCCTCCCCCCGGCGCAGCCTCAGGGTGAGCGCGGCGGGCGTGCCAGGGGAGAACAGCAGCCGGCCGGCGAAGCTGCCCGCCAGGGCGGACACGGTGGGCAGGTCCACGCTTGACAGGGTGAAGATCAGGGAGCCGTTTTTCTGAGAGATGTCGGTGACGCCGCAGGCCGCGGCCCGGCTCCGCAGCAGGGCCACCGCGATCAGGTCGTTGACCGGCCTGGGCGGGTCGCCAAAGCGGTCGATGAGCTCGTCGGTCATGTCGTCGGCGTCCGCCTCGGTGCGGATGCGGGCGATGCGGCGGTACAGGTCCATGCGCTGCTCCGGGGAGGGGACATAGCGGTCCGGGATGGAGGCGGCGACGCTCAGATCGGCGGAGCACTCCTGCCGAGAGGCGGGGAGCTCGCCCTTTTCCTCCAGCACCGCCTCCTCCAGCAGCTTGAGGTACAGGTCGTAGCCTACGCTCATGAGGAAGCCGGACTGCTCGGGGCCCAGCAGGTTGCCGGCGCCCCGGATCTCCAGGTCCCGCATGGCGATCTTGAAGCCGGAGCCGAACTCGGCGTATTCCCGGATGGCGGACAGCCGCTTGGCGGCCACCTCGCTGAGTACCTTGCCGGACCGGTAGGTCATATAGGCGTAGGCCCGCCGGGGGGATCGGCCCACCCGGCCCCGGATCTGGTGGAGCTGGGCCAGGCCCAGCCGGTCGGCGTCCTCGATGATGAGGGTGTTCACGTTGGCGATGTCGATGCCCGTCTCGATGATGGTGGTACACACCAGCACGTCCACGTCCCCGTCGCTCATGCGGGTCATCACGTCGGACAGCTCGTCCTGGCCCATCTTGCCGTGGGCCACCGCCACCTCCGCGTTTTCGCCCAGCAGGTCCCGGATACGGGCGGCGGCGCGGTCGATGGTCTCCACCCGGTTGTGGAGGTAGTACACCTGGCCGCCCCGGCCCACCTCCCGGCGGATGGCGTCG
>CAZUWQ010000175.1:0-2439 GCA_964624195.1 uncultured Oscillospiraceae bacterium
GCGTACTGGCTGGTGGTGGGGGCGGACATGATGCCGTACTGGTGGAGCTTGGTCATGGCGCCGATGAGCTCTTTGGGGCCGCAGGCGTAGCCCAGCCGCCAGCCGGTCATGGAATAGGCCTTGGAAAAGCCGTTGATGACGATGGTGCGCTCATACATATCGGGCAGGTTGGCCATGGACACATGATGCTGCCCATAGGTCAGCTCGGCGTAGATCTCATCGGAGAGCACCATGATGCTGGTGCCCCGCAGCACGTCCGCCAGGGCCTCCAGGTCGGCCCGGCCCATAATGCCGCCGGTGGGGTTGTTGGGGAAGGGAAGCACCACCGCCTTGGTGCGGGGGGTGATGGCGGCGCGCAGTTCTTCCTGGGTGAGGCGGAATTCGTTTTCCGCTTTCGTCTCCACTAAGATGGGGACGCCGTGGACCATGGACACCAGAGGGCCGTAGCACACGAAGGAGGGAGTGGGGATGATGACCTCGTCCCCCGGCTCCAGCATGCAGCGCAGGGCCAGGTCGATGGCCTCGCTGCCGCCCACGGTGATCAGGACCTGGCCGATGGGGGCGTACTCCAGGCCGAAGCGGCGCTTCATATAGCGGCTGACGGACCGGCGCAGGTCGGACAGGCCGGCGTTGGGAGTGTACTTGGTGAAGCCCTTTTCCAGGGAGTAGATGCCGGCGTCCCGGATGTGCCAGGGGGTGGGGAAATCAGGCTCCCCAATGCCCAGCGAGATGCCGCCGCCCAGGTTGTCCAGCAGGTCAAAATACTTTCGGATGCCGGAGGGCGGGATATCCCGGATGCGCCCGCACAAAATATCGTCGTAGTTCATTACTCAAACACGAACCTTTCCTCCTGCTCCTCCTGCTTCTGGAAAATCAGGCGTTTTTCCTTGTACTTTTTCAGGATAAAGTGGGTGGCGGTGCCGGTGACGTTCTCCAGGGGCGCCAGCTTCTCCCCCACAAACAGGGCCACCTCCTTCAGGGTGCGCCCGGAGATGATGACAGTGAGGTCGAAGGAGCCGCTCATGAGGTACACCGACTCCACCTCGTCGTATTGATAGATGCGCTCGGCCACCCGGTCAAAGCCCTCGCCCCGCTGGGGGGTGACGTTGACCTCGATGAGCGCGGTGACGGACTCCCGTTCCGTGCGGTCCCAGTCCACAATGGCCTTATAGCCCAAAATGACCCGATCCGCCTCATATCGCGCGATGGCCGCCGCCACCTCTGCCTCGGTCATGCCGGTCATGGACGCCAGCTGGGCATGGGTCAGGGTGCAATCGTCCTCCAACAGCTGCAGCAGCTTTTTCATAAACGCGCCTCCTCAGAATGGTATACCGCAATTATATACTCAGGCGGGGAAGTTGGCAATCTTTTTCCGTTCCCGGGGAGAAAGTTATTTTTCCCTCAAGGGGGCTTTTGTGAAATTTGCAGCTCCCGTCGGCCCATTTGAACATAAAAACGCCGCCGGATGCGCACACTGACGACAGTTGTGATCAGATCTCTTGAAAGAAGCTTTACCTCTTTTCAAGAGACCGGCGCAAAAGCGCCGGCAGGGCCGCGTGAGCGGCCCTGATTTGGATCCCATAGCCGGCGCAGGCGCGTTTCACGCACGCGGCGGGCAGAGCCGGCGGAAAAACCGCTTGCGGTTTTTCAACCGCGCTGGTTATATGGCGAAAGGGCGGCGAGGCGTTTTGACAGGCTGGAGAAGGGACGTGCGGGCGTTCGCGCTGGCGCTGTTGGCGCTGCTGATGTCCGCGCTGCCCTGGATGTGGCTTGGAACGGCCTGCGCGGGGCGCCAGGACCGGGCGGTGGAGGCGATGCGGGCGGCTGAGGGACCTTATGTGGCGCTGACCTTTGACGACGGGCCCCGGCGGGTCACCACCACCCGGCTGCTGGACGGTCTGGCCCAGCGGGGCGTCCACGCCACCTTTTTCATTATCGGTCTGAACGTGGAGGGCAACGAGGACATTTTGCTGCGCATGGCGGACGAGGGACACCAGATCGGCATCCACGCCCAGAACCACAAGATGTTTACCGGGCTGTCCGCCGCCGATCTGGAGCGGGAGGTGGGCGGCCTGCGGGACACCCTCAGCAGTCTGGTGGGGGGCGACAGCTTTATGGTGCGCCCTCCCTACGGCATGACCAACGCCGCCGTCCGCCGGCAGCTGGGCGCGCCTATCATCCTCTGGTCCATCGACCCGGAGGACTGGTCGGACAAGGATACTGCCCGCCAGGTGGAGCACATCGTCAGCCGGGCGGAGGACGGGTCGATCATCCTGCTCCACGACATCTACCCCTCCAGCGTGGATACCGCCCTCCAGGTGGTGGACGCGCTGATGGAGCGGGGGTTCCGCTGCGTCAGCGTGGAGGAGCTGTTCGCCATCCGGGGGATCCAGCCGGAGGCCGGGGAGGAGTATCTGAAGCTGCCGCCGGAACAGTAAA
>CAZUWQ010000176.1:0-2422 GCA_964624195.1 uncultured Oscillospiraceae bacterium
GAGGGCGCCCTGCGCCGCCGGATCATGGATATGGGCATCACCAAGGGCACCAGCATTTTTGTCCGCAAGGTGGCGCCCCTGGGGGACCCGGTGGAGATCACCGTCCGGGGCTATGAGCTGTCCATCCGCAAGGGGGACGCGGAGTGCATCGAGATCGCGTGAGATCCGCGAGCTATGGGCGCCCGAGGGCGCCTGAAATTTTTGACGTGAGTTAGTTGAAACTAACTGAAGAAGGAGGGATCGACCATGTCGATCAAACTGGCTCTTGCCGGCAACCCCAACAGCGGCAAGACCACTATGTTCAACGCGCTGACCGGCTCCAACCAGCGGGTGGGCAACTGGCCCGGCGTGACGGTGGAGAAAAAGGAGGGGCGGTTGAAGGCGGACAGGGACGTGACCATCACCGACCTGCCCGGCATCTATTCCCTGTCCCCCTATACATTGGAGGAAGTGGTGGCCCGGCAGTACCTCGTGGGGGAGCGGCCGGACGGCATCATCAACATCGTGGACGCCACCAACATCGAGCGCAACCTGTACCTGACCACCCAGCTGATGGAGATGGGTATTCCGGTGGTCATCGCCCTGAATATGATAGACCTGGTGCGGAAAAACGGGGACAAGATCGACGCCGACAAGCTGTCCAAGGCGCTGGGCTGCCCGGTGGTGGAGGTGTCCGCTCTGAAGGGCGAGGGCCTGGACCGGGTGGTGGCCGAGGCGAAAAAGGCGGCCCAGGCCGGCGCCGCCCCGTCCCGGATCACCTTCTCGCGGGAAGTGGAGCAGGCCCTGGACGCCATTCAGTCGGCGGCGGGGGGCGCCGCGCCCCGCGGGATGGAGCGCTGGTACGCCGTCAAGCTGTTTGAACGGGACGAAAAGGTAGTGGAGACGCTCACCCTGACCGCCGAGCAGAAGAGCAAGGTGGAGTCCGCAGCGGCAGCCTGCGAGACGGCCATGGACGACGACGCGGAGTCCATCATCACCAACGAGCGGTACGAGCAGATCGCCAAGGTGGTGTCCGCCAGCGTGAAGAAGGGCCGCGCCGGCCTGTCCGTGTCGGACAGGATCGACCGGGTGGTCACCAACCGGGTGCTGGCCCTGCCCATCTTTGTGGTGGTGATGTTCCTGGTGTACGCCCTTGCCATGGGCTCCTGGACCGTGTCCATCGGCACGAACCTGACCGACTGGGCCAACGACGGGCTGTTCGGTGACGGCTGGTTCGTCCCCTTCACCGCCGATACCGACGCCTGGGACGAGGTGTCCGGCGCCTATGAGGAGGCGGAGGCCGTCATTGAGGCTTATGAGGCCGGCGAGACCGAGGCCTACCTGGTGGACGGCGACACCGGCGAGACCACAGTGCTGGAGGTCAACGAGGAGAGCTACGCCGAGGCGCTGACAGTGCCGGAGCCGGACCCCACGGAGTACGGCGTGTGGGTGCCCGGCATCCCGGTGCTCATTGAAAACGGACTGACGGCCATCGGCTGCAATGAGGTGGTCATGTCCCTGGTGCTGGACGGCATCGTGGGCGGCGTGGGCGCCGTGCTGGGCTTTGTGCCGCAGATGCTGGTGCTGTTTCTGCTGCTGGCTATCCTGGAGGACATCGGGTATATGGCCCGGGTGGCGTTCATCATGGACCGGATCTTCCGGCGGTTCGGCCTGTCCGGAAAGTCCTTCATCCCCATGCTCATCGCCACCGGCTGCGGCGTGCCCGGTATCATGGCCTCCCGCACCATCGAGCAGGACCGGGACCGGAAGATGACCATCATGACCACCTGCTTTATCCCCTGCGGGGCGAAGATGCCCATCATCGCCCTGTTTGCCGGGGCGCTGTTCGGCAACTCCGTGTGGGTGGCGGTCTCCGCGTTCTTTATCGGCATCGCGGCGGTGGTGGTGTCCGGCATCATCCTGAAAAAGTTCAAGTCCTTTGCCGGTGAGCCGGCGCCCTTCGTCATGGAGCTGCCCGCCTATCACGCCCCCTCGGTGAGCGGCGTGCTCCGGGCCATGTGGGAGCGGGGCTGGTCCTTCATCAAGCGGGCGGGCACCGTCATCCTGCTGTCCACCATCGTGCTCTGGTTCCTCCAGGGCTTCGGCTTCGGGCCGGAGGGCTTTGGCATGGTGGCCGACAACAACGACTCCCTGCTGGCCGCCATCGGCCACGGGCTGGCGTGGATCTTCGCTCCCCTGGGCTTCGGCACCTGGCAGGGCACCGTGGCAACCATCACCGGCCTCATCGCCAAGGAGGAAGTGGTGGGCACCATGGCCGTGCTCTATCCCGGCGTCCTGTACAGCCAGATCGGGCGGGCCTTTACCGGCATTGCGGCCTACTCCTTCATGATCTTTAACCTGCTGTGCGCCCCCTGCTTCGCGGCCATGGGCGCCATCAAGCGCGAGATGAACAACGCCAAGTGGACCTGGGCGGCCATCGGCT
>CAZUWQ010000177.1:0-2421 GCA_964624195.1 uncultured Oscillospiraceae bacterium
CGGGCGTAGGCCAGTACGGCCTCGTGGAGCCGGGCGATATCGCCCATCAGATAGTAGAAGCCCGCGCCGGACACCCGGCCGGCGGCGTCCATGTCCACGCCGTCGAACCGCTCCATGATGTCGGTGTGGTAGGGCACCTCAAAGTCAGGGACCACCGGCTCACCGAACCGCTGGACCTCCACGTTGTGGCTGTCATCCGGCCCGATGGGGACGGAGGGGTCGATGATGTTGGGGATGACCAGCATGAGCTTGCGGATCTCCGCCGCCAGCTGATCCTCCAATTGTTCCAGCTCCGCCAGGCGGGCGGCGTTGGCCTTCACCTGGTCCTTGGCGGCCTCCGCCTCCTGGAGCTTGGAGGGGTCCTTCTTGGCCTGCCCCATGAGCACGCCCACCTGCCTGGACAGGGCGTTCCTTTCGGCCCGGAGGTTGTTGGCCTCGGTCATGGCGTCCCGGTTGCGCCGGTCCAGCTCCAGCACCTGGTCCACCAGGGGAAGCTTTTCGTCCTGAAACTTCTTTTTGATGTTTTCCTTGACCACATCCGGGTTGTCCCGGACAAATCTGATGTCTAACATAGCTTCACCTGCTTTTTGAAAATATGGAAACACTGAATTGTTTCACATGAAACAGTTTTATGATCCGCCGCCGGCGGGCGCGGTGTGGATGGTGATGGTATAGGTAACGGTGGGGTCGGGGTCTGTTGAGTAGGTGACCGTATAGCCGCTGGGGAGGGGTCCCGGATCGTCTGTGGTGAAGGTGGCGCTGCCCAGGAGGAGGGTGCCGTCATGCTAAAACACCACCGTGTCCGGCTCCAGGAGGCCCATGCCCTCCAACTCAAGGGCGATCTCATTCAGCCGGGCGACCAGGTCAAAGTTGTTGACGTCGTCGGGCTCCAGGCCGATGAGACCCAGATGCAGGTTATAGCTGAGCCGGTTCTCATAAAGGAATGTCAGGCGGTCGGCGGCGGCCTCATAATAGCCCTTTCTCAGCTGGTTTTCCAACTGGCAGTAGTTGCGAAACATTTCCAGGTCCTGTTCCAGGGTCTGCATATCTTGTTCGTTTTGTTCCACCGTGCGGCTGAGTTGTTGATGCTCCGCCTGGAGCTCCGCCAGCTCCTGTTCCAGCTCGTCTGCGCGGTCGGCCCGCTCCCGGAGAGCCTCGTTTTCCTCCCGCAGCTCGTCCAGAGTGGCAAAGGCGTCCACGGAGGTTTGCAGGTTGCCGATGATGGCCGCGTTGTTCCGCTGCTGGATAAAGTAGGCCAGCAGCAGCATCAAAAAGGCCGCGGCAAACATGACGGTGAGATAGAGGACCACCGATTGCTTGCGGGGCTTGCCGGGAGGACGGTCGGACGGGGGTTCCGGCTCTGTCCGGGGCGGTTTGGGCGGAGGCGTCTCTGAGGCGGGCGTCTCCGGAGGCGGAGACGGTTCAGGCGGTCTGGCCTGGAGGATGCGCTTCAGATCGTCCTCGGGACTCAGGTGTTCGGGGGAGGAGCGGTCCGGAGTCATAGGGCGGCGCCCCCTTCCTCGGGCATTCCCAGCAGGTCCAACAGGGCGTTCAGGTCGTCCACGCCGTAAAACTCCAGCTCCAGCCGGCCCTTCTTTTTTCCTCCGGTGATGGTCACCTTCCGGCCGAACCGGCTGGACAGGGCCTTTTGCACCTGGTCGATGTAGATCTTGTTCTCGTCGGGGGGCGGCAGCTTTTCCTCTTTGGGCTGGGGCAGCGTGAAGCTCTTTGCCGCTTCCTCCGCCTGCCGGACGCTGAGGCCCTTGACGGCGATCTCTTTGGCAAAGGCAATTTGGGCGGCCTCGCCCTCCACGGCCAGCACCGCCCGGGCGTGGCCGGCGGAGATCTGGTGGAACAGCAGCATATCCCGCACCTCTTCAGGCAGGGCGGTGAGCCGCAGGGCGTTTGCGATGGCGGGGCGGGACTTGCCCATCCGCCGGGCCACCTCCTCCTGGGTCATACCGTAGTCGGTGAGCAGCACCAGATAGCCCTCGGCCTCCTCGATGGGGTTCAGGTCCTCCCGCTGGAGGTTTTCGATCAGCCCCAGCTCCATCGCCTTTCTGTCGTCCGCCTCGATGATGACGGCGGGCACCTCGGTGAGACCGGCCAGCTTGGCCGCCCGCCAGCGCCGCTCGCCGGCGATGATCTGATAATAGCCGGAGCTGAGGCGCCGGACGGTGAGGGGCTGGATGATGCCGTGCTCCCGGATGGAATCGGCCAGATCGGCCAAGGTGTCCTCATTGAAGCGCTTCCGGGGCTGATCCAGGCCCGGCTCCACCTGGGAGATGGGGAGAAAGACGGAACCGGACTCCTGGGTTTGCAGGGCGGCGTCGCCCATCAGGGCGCCCAGGCCCTTGCCCAGACCTTTGGCTTTACCCATGAAAAACTTCCTTTCTGGGCAATGTTTCACGTGAAACATTG
>CAZUWQ010000178.1:0-2416 GCA_964624195.1 uncultured Oscillospiraceae bacterium
TCGCCGTTGCCCTCGGCCTCGCCGTAGCCGGTGCCGCCGTACTTGTAGGTACGGGTGGGCACGCCCTTGACCAGCAGGTCCTCGTCGATCTCGGCGGAACAGCGGGCCATGGAGCCGTCGCCCATGTACCAGCGCAGGGGGAAGCAGTTGAAGCGGAACCACACGCCGGCGGGGATCTTGTCCAGGTCGCCGCCCAGGTTCTCCACGCCCACGATGCCGTGGCCCAGCATCTCCTTGTGGCAGGGCTCCCAGGTGCCCCACACGCCGATGTTCTCCAGGTCGCCGTACAGCTCGTCATAGGCCTTCCGGCCGAAGATGCGGATGTACTCCTCCTTGTCGAACTTGGCATAGGCCTCCTCGCCGAACAGCTCCTTGTACTCCTCGGTGATGGGACGGCCGGTGGCGCCCAGCAGGTTCATGCGGGTCATGCCGTTGTTGCCCATGGCGGTGTGCAGGGGATGATCCAGCGCCTGGCTGTCCATGGCTACGCACTTGACCTTGTTCTTCACAAACCACTTGCCGGCCTCCACGCCGGTACCGGCGGCATAGTGGTAGTAGGCCTTGGAGTCGTCGAACAGGCGGTGCATCCCGGTGTTCAGGCAGAGGACCTTGCCCTCCAGGTCGGACTGCTTGATGTTGTACTTCTCGCAGGCGGCGTCCAGATGCTTGTCGGTGATCAGGCCCCAGGGCTCAATGTCGATCTTCAGCACAACGGCGGTGCCGGTGTAGGCGTCGATGGGCATTTCGTCGGAGTAGCGGGCGCGGCGTCCGTCAAACTCATACTCCATCACATGGCGGGGGGCGTCGCAGTGGGTGCCGGTGTGCATGGTGCACTTGATGCTCTGGGTCAGCACGCCGCCCTTGGCCATGGAGTGGGCGCCCACGATCTCAGGCTTGTCGAAATAGGGCCAGCGGGGGATCTCCGCGCCGAAGGGGTGGGTCAGATCAACAAAAACTGTTTTTCCCATTTTAAGTATACCTCCAACTTATATAGATTTACTTACCGTAGAGCATTTTGATCAGATACTCGTTCAGCGCGGCGTTCTCCGCTTCCACCTGCTCGGGGGTCCATTTCATGAAGCCCTCGCCGGACTTGAAGCCCAGCTTGCCCTCGTCCAGCATCTTCTGCAGCAGGGGGGAGGGACGGTGGCTGTCCTCCAGGTCCTGAAGGATGTAGTCGTGGATGTTGTAGGTCAACTGCGTGCCCACCATGTCGGAGTTCTCAAGAGGACCCAGCTGGGGCAGACGCAGACCGAAGGAGTACCGCACGGCGGTGTCCACCGTCTCGGCGTCAGCGATGCCGTTTTCCACGATGGAGATGGCTTCCCGCCAGAGGGCGTGCTGCATCCGGTTGGCGATAAAGCCGGGCACGTCCTTCTTGCACAGCACCGGCTTTTTGCCCACGGAGGCCAGCACATCCATGATGGTCTGGGCGGTCTCATCGGAGGTGGCGTCGGACTTGACCACCTCCACCAGCGGGATCAGATGGCCTGGGTTCCAGAAGTGGGTGCCGGCAAAGCGCTCGCGGTGCTGGAGCTTGGACGAGATCTCCGACGGACTCATGACGGAGGAGTTGGTGCAGAAGATGGTATCCGGGCGGCAGCGCGCCTCCAGCTTGGCGAAGGTGTCCTGCTTGACGCCCATGTCCTCAAACACGGCCTCAATGACGAAGTCCGCGTTCTTTACCAGGTCGGAGTCGATGTCCTGGGTGAACGAGATGCGGGACAGCCGATCGCTGAGCTCCGCCTCGGTGAGGATGCCCTTGTCCACCAGCTGCCTGGTATTGGTACGGATGCCCGCCTCCACGTCGGTGGGGTACAGATCGTAGAGAGCGATGCTGTAGGCCGGGTTGGACGAGAAGACGAAGCCGATATTCTTGCCCATCATGCCCGCGCCGGCGATGAGAATATTTTTGATCTCCTTCATGCCAGATACTCCGATCAGCAGACCAGATAACCGCCGGAGCAGTCGCAGGCGGCGCCGGTGATGAAGTCAGAGGCGGCGGAGGACAGGAACAGGGTGTAACCCACGAAGTCCTCGGGCTCGGCCAGGCGGCCGATGGGCTCACGCTTCATGAAGTTCTGGTACACGGCGGACTCGGGGTCGAACATCCACTCGGTCAGGTCGCTGCGGAACACGGTGGGGCAGATGGCGTTGACGTTGATGCCGTACTTGGCGGACAGGTCGCAGGCCATGGATGCCACCATCATGTCTGCGCCGCCCTTGGAGGTGCAGTAGCCGGTGTAGCCGGCCATGCCGCGCTTGGAGCGCTGGGAGGTGACCACAACGATCTTGCCGCCCTTGCCGGAAGCGGGGGTCTCGCCGTGAAGCTGGTCCACCATCTGCTGGGCCACATACTTCAGCACGATGTACACGCTCTTGCAGTCGGCGTCCATGATGTACTGCCAGTCGGCCA
>CAZUWQ010000179.1:0-2396 GCA_964624195.1 uncultured Oscillospiraceae bacterium
AACCTCCGGGGCGCCAAGGCGGCGGTGGCCTCGTCGGTCATCTTCAACCTGGCCCTGCTGTTCTTCTTCAAGTACTGGGATTTCATCGTGGGCAATCTCAACGCCCTGGGGCTGAACATCATTACCCGGGGAGAGATCCGCACCGCGCTGAACGCGGCCTTGAAAAGCATCGGCCTCGGCCCCCTGTTCCAGAGCACGGCCAGCACCCTCCCCATCGGCATCTCCTTTTACACCTTTCAGACCATGAGCTACACCATCGACGTGTACCGGGGGGACGCCCGGTGCCAGAAGAACATCGTCACCTTCGGCACCTTTGTCACCCTGTTTCCCCAGCTCATCGCCGGCCCCATCATCAAGTACAAGGATCTGGACCGGCAGCTCACCGACCGGCAGCACTCCGTGGACAAGTTCGCCTCGGGCATCCAGCGGTTCATGGTGGGCCTGGGGAAGAAGGTCCTGCTGGCCAACGCCATCGGCCAGCTGTGGGACGTGTATCTGTCCATGCCGGCCGGCCAGCTCACTACCCTGGGGGCGTGGCTGGGCATTCTGGCCTTCTCCCTCCAGCTCTACTTCGACTTCTCCGGTTACTCGGATATGGCCATCGGCATCGGGCGGATGCTGGGCTTTGAATTTCTGGAGAACTTCAACTATCCCTATCTGGCCCGCTCGGCCACGGAGTTCTGGCGGCGGTGGCACATCTCCCTGGGCACCTGGTTCCGGGAGTACCTGTACATTCCCCTGGGCGGCAGCCGGGTGGGCCCGGCCCGGCTCATCTTCAACCTGCTCATCGTATGGGCCGCCACAGGCATCTGGCACGGGGCCAGCTGGAACTTTCTGATCTGGGGCCTGTACTATTTCGTTCTCTTAGTGGCGGAGAAGTTCTTCCTGCTGAAGCTGCTGGACAGGGCGCCCCGCTGGGTGGGGCACATCTACGGACTGTTCATTGTGATGGTGGGCTGGGCCATCTTCGCCGTGGAGGACTTCTCCGCCATGGGGGCCTATCTCAGCGCCATGTTCGGCTTCGGCGCGGGCCTGTTGGACGGCACGTTCCTCTATTATCTGCGGGGTTATCTGCCCATCCTCATCATCGCCTGTCTGGCGGCCACCCCGCTGGCGGCAAAGGTGTGGAAACGGCTGCCGGAGCTGACCCGGAAGATCGCTCTCCCGGTGCTGGTGCTGGCCGGCCTGGCGCTGGTCACCGCCTATCTGGTGGACGGGACCTACAACCCCTTCCTCTATTTCCGCTTTTAAAGGAGGCGGCGGCATGAGCAAAAGATACAGCGTTTTTCTCACGGTCCTGTTCTGCGTCTTCCTTTTCGGCTTCGGCGCCGCCCTGCTGCTCTCCCCGGAGCGGGATTTCTCCGAACAGGAAAACCGCTACCTGTCCCAGTTCAAGGCCCCCACCGCCGGCACCCTGGTCAGCGGCGAGTTTATGGAGAGCTTCGAGGACTATGTGGTGGACCAGTTCCCCCTGCGGGATCAGTGGGTCCGGCTCAAGGCCTGGTGTGAGCGGCTCATCGGTAAGCAGGAGAACAACGGGGTCTATCTCGGCGTCGACGGGCAGACCCTGTTCGCGCAGTTCACCAGGGCGGACGATCTGGCCCAGCGGGTGGGCTATGTAAACCGGCTGGCGGACAACCTGGACGTCCCCGTCTGGTTCGCGCTCATCCCGGACAAGAGCTATGTGTGGGCGGACCGCCTGCCCGCCAACGCCCCCAACGTGGACGACGGCTCCACCCTGGCGGAGGCCGCCGCCCTGTGCTCGGACAAAGTGAGCTGGATCGATCTGAGCGGCGCGCTCCAGGGGGACGACGCCTTCTACCGCACCGACCACCACTGGACCACCATGGGGGCCTATCAGGGCTTTCTGGCCCTGTCCGGGGCGATGAACGGCTCCGCCGTGCTCCTGGACTATGAGCCGGTGCTGCGCAGCGACAGCTTTTACGGCACCACCTGGTCCTCCTCCGGAGCGAGCTGGGTGGAGCCGGACAGCATCTACACCTGGGTGCCGGAGGGCGGACCGGACGGCAATACCACCGTCACCCGATACCCCACGGGCCGGCCGGAGCCCGGCTCCCTCTATGATCTGAGCAAGCTGGAGGTCAAGGACAAGTATGCCATGTTCTTAGGCGGCAACCAGCCCCTGTGCGTCATCGAAAACCCGGCCGCCCAGGGCGGGAAGCTGCTGGTCGTCCGGGACTCCTACTGCGACTCCCTGGCTCCCTTTCTGTCCCTCCGGTATCAGCAGGTCCACCTGTTCGACCTGCGGTACAATCTCACGTCTTTGAAGCAATATGTGGCGGACAATGATATCGACCAGGTGCTGGTGCTCTACTCCGCCGCCAATTTCAGCACCGACGCCAACCTGCCGCTGCTGGGGATGTGAGCGGCGGCGG
>CAZUWQ010000180.1:0-2356 GCA_964624195.1 uncultured Oscillospiraceae bacterium
ACATGCTCCCGTCCCAGCTGGCGGCGGCACTCCCCCCGCCGCCGGTTCTGCTTTCGCTCCAGCTCCCGGCGGAAGTCCTCCTCCGCGTCCCGGAGGACCGCTGCCCGCTCGTAGTCCTGCTCCGCCACCGCCCTGGCCTTCTCTCGGGCCGCCTTCTCCGCCCGGTCCGACAGCGCCCGCAGACCGGCGGGCGTCTCCTCCGCCTCCATCCGCAGCCGGGCGGCCCCCTCGTCCACCAGGTCGATGGCCTTGTCCGGCAGGAACCGGTCCGGCAGATACCGCCGGGACAACTCCACCGCCGCCGACAGCGCCTCGTCGGTGATGGTCAGGCCGTGGTGCGCCTCGTACCGGCCCCGGAGACCCCGCAGAATGTCCAGCGCCTGCTCCGGCGTGGGCTCATTCACCCGCACGGGCTGGAACCGCCGCTCCAGGGCGGCGTCCTTCTCGATATACTTTCGGTACTCCTCCAGCGTGGTGGCCCCCACCACCTGGATCTCTCCCCGGCTCAGGGCGGGCTTGAGGATGTTGGCCGCGTCAATGGCCCCCTCCGCCGAGCCCGCCCCCACGATGTTGTGCAGCTCGTCCAGAAACAGGATGACGTTGCCCGCCCGGCGCACCTCCGTCAGCACCAGATTCACCCGGTCCTCAAACTCGCCCCGGTATTTGGTGCCCGCCACCATTGCCACCAGGTCCAGCTCCAGCAGCCGCTTGCCCCGCAGCGGCTCCGGCACTGTTCCCGAGGCCAGCCGCATGGCCAGCCCCTCCGCCACCGCCGTCTTGCCCACCCCCGGCTCCCCAATGAGGGCCGGGTTGTTCTTGGTCCGGCGTGACAGGATCTGCACCACCCGCCCCACCTCCTGTTCCCGGCCCACCAGCGGGTCCAGCCGACCCTGCGCGGCCAGCCGGGTCAGGTCCCGGGAGTAGCGGTCCGCCACCCGGGTCTCGCTGTCTCTGGTCCGGGTCCGCTCTCCCTCCCGATAGGCGGCCTGACAGTCGCCGCCCCGGCCTCTCTCGTCCTTAAACGGCTGCTGCCGCCGCTCCCGTTCTGCCATGAACAGCTCCCTCAGCCGATGAAAAAATCCAATGCGTTCCATGGGTCCTCTCCTGCCTTTCACTCCAAACAGGATGGGAAATTTCAGCAACTTTTATACTCCATCCCCAGCCAAAAATTTCTCTTTTCCTTCCCCGCCGTCTTCGCCGCACGGATATTGCATTTTTCAGAAAGTGTGATATACTAATATGATGTTAGGGTCTACGCCGCGCCCGCGGTAAATCTAAATGGACCCGCAAATATGGGAGGGTACTTATTTTTGGACGACCCATTGTTACCGATCCTTGTCCTGATCATCCTGATACTCATCAACGCCTTTTTCGCCGCGGCGGAGATCGCCGTCATCTCTCTGTCTGAGACCAAGCTGAAAAAGCAGGCCGAGGAGGGGGACAAAAAGGCAAAGAAGCTGCTGGCCCTGATGCAGGCGCCGGACAATTTTCTCTCCGCCATTCAGATCGCCATCACCCTGGCCGGCTTCCTGTCCTCCGCCTTCGCGGCGGACAGCTTTTCCGACCCCCTGGTCCGCTGGCTGGTGGAGGACAAGGGCTTTACCGCCATCTCCTCCAGCACGCTGAACACCATCATGGTGGTGCTGATCACCATCGTGCTGTCCTACTTCAGCCTGGTATTGGGCGAACTGGTACCCAAGCGCATCGCCATGAAGAAAACCGAGGGTGTGGCCCGCGCCACTGTGGGCGCGGTCACTGCCGTAGCCACCGTATGCCGGCCCATCATCTGGCTGCTGTCTAAATCCACCAACGGCGTGCTCCGCCTGCTCCATATCGACCCCAAGGCCGACGAGGAGGACGTGTCGGAGGACGAGATCCGCATGATGGTGGACCTGGGCGAGGAGCGGGGCGCCATTGAGACCACGGAGAAGGAACTGATCGAGAACATCTTCGAGTTCAACAATACCACCGCCGAGGACGTGATGGTCCACCGCACCGACATGGTGATGATCTGGGTGGACGACCCCAAGGAGGACGTGCTGCGCACCATCCGGGACTCCGGTATGTCCCGCTTCCCCGTCTATGAGGAGGACGCGGACGACATCATCGGCATTCTGAACACCCGGGACTATCTGCTCAACGCCCAGCTCCCCCACCCCAGGACCCTGCGGGAGCTGCTGCGCCCGGCCTACTTCGTCCCTGAATCGGTCCGCACCGACGTGCTGTTCCGGGATATGCAGAGCAAAAAGGTACATCTCGCCATCGTCATCGACGAGTACGGCGGCACCTCCGGCCTGGTGACCATGGAGGACCTGCTGGAGGAGATCGTGGGCAACATCTACGACGAGTTTGACCC
>CAZUWQ010000181.1:0-2330 GCA_964624195.1 uncultured Oscillospiraceae bacterium
GGAAATGGCCCTCACCTCCGGCGTGGCGGTGCTGGTCATCTCCTGCCCCTGCGCCCTTGGCCTCGCCACCCCTGTGGCCATCATGGTGGGCACCGGCAAGGGCGCGGAGCACGGCATTCTGGTCAAGTCCGCCGAAGGGCTGGAGACTCTGCGCTCCGTCACCACCGTGGTGCTGGACAAGACGGGCACCGTCACCCAGGGCAAGCCCAGGGTCACCGACGTGTATCCCCTGAACGGCGTCACGGTGGAGGAGCTGCTCTGCGTCGCGGCCAGTCTGGAAAAGCCCTCGGAACACCCCCTGGGCGCCGCCGTGGTGGAGGAGGCCCAGGCCCGGAACATCCCCCTGTGCCCGGTGGACCACTTTGAGGCGGTCCACGGCAAGGGCGTGCGGGGCGTTATCCAAAATGTGACCTATCTGGCGGGCAATGCGGCTATGCTGTCCGACATGGGGGTGGATCTGGGACAGGACCGGATGATCGCCGATCAGCTGGCCCAGCAGGGCAAGACCCCGCTGTTTTTCGTCAGCGCCACCCGCCTCATCGGGATCATCGCCGTGGCGGACACCGTGAAGCCCACCAGCAAGGCCGCCATTGAGGGCTTCCGCGGACTGGGGCTGAAGGTGGTCATGCTCACCGGCGACAACCGCCGCACCGCCGAGGCCATCGGCAAAGAGCTGGGCCTGACCCGGGTGATCGCCGAGGTGCTGCCCGCCGACAAGGAGCGGCAGGTGGCCGCTCTCCAGGCCCAGGGGGAGAAGGTCGCCATGGTGGGCGACGGCATCAACGACGCCCCCGCCCTGGCCCGGGCCGACGTGGGCCTTGCCATCGGCGCCGGCGCCGACGTGGCCATCGAGTCGGCGGACATCGTACTGATGAAAAGCGACCTGTCCGACGCGGTCACCGCCGTGGAGCTGTCCAGAGCCACCATCCGCAACATCAAGCAAAACCTGTTCTGGGCCTTTTTCTACAACATCATCTGCATTCCCCTGGCTGCCGGGGCCTTTTATCCCCTGTTCCACCTCCAGCTCTCCCCTATGTTCGCCGCCGCCGCCATGAGCCTCAGCTCGGTGTGCGTGGTGAGCAACGCACTGCGCCTGCGGCTGTTCAAGCCCAGCGCGCCCGCGGCTGTCTCTGCCCCCGTTGAAGCTGTTGATCCCGGCGTTTCCGCCGTTAAAATGGAAGGAGTAAAAAGCACTATGGAAAAGAAGGTCATCATTGAAGGCATGATGTGCAAGAACTGCGCGGCCCATGTGTCCAAGGCCCTCAACGCCCTGCCCGGAGTCACCGCCCAGGTGGATCTGGACAGCAAGAGCGCCGTGGTCACCGGCGACGTGTCCGACGACGCCATCCGCGCCGCCATCGAGGACGCGGGCTATCAGGTGGTATCCATCGGCTGAAAATCACCCCAGGGCCGCACGGCACCGTGCGGCCCTGGGGTCTGCTTTTAAGGAGCTTTTTATGGAAACCCGGGTACGTATCGCGGACATCGCGGAGGCGCTGGGATTGAGCACCGCCACGGTGTCCAACGTCATTCACGGCAAGACCGGCAAGGTCTCCCCAGAGACTGTCCGCCGGGTGCAGGAGGCGCTGGAGCGGCGGGAGTACATCCCCAGCATGGCGGGTATCCTCCTGGCCCAAAACGACTCCAAGATCATCGGCGTGGTCATCAACGACCACGAAAAGTACGAGGGGCACGCCCTGGAGGACGGCTTCATCTCCGCCTGTATCAACGCCCTCACCGCCCAGGCGGATCGGGCGGGCCTGTTCCTCATGCTCAAGCTCACCACCCAGTGGAGTGACATCAGCCGGTTTGCCTCCATGTGGAACATGGTGGGGCTGGTGCTCATCGGCTTCTGTGACCAGGATTATGTCAATCTCCGGGGCCGGACCCATATCCCCTTTGTGGTGTATGACGGCTACTTTGAACAGTCCGCCAACATCTCCAACCTCATTGTGGACAACGTAGGCGGCGGCCGCCTCATAGGCCAATACCTGCGGGATATGGGCCACCGGAAGGTGCTGTGCGCAGCGGACAACACCGTCTGTACCGACTGGGACCGCTTTCAGGGCCTGCGGCAGATCCTCCCCGACGCCCACCTTCTCCAGGTGCCCATGCGCCGGGAGGAACGGCTGTCCTTCTACCGGGCACGGCTGGACGAACTGCTGTCCCACACCGCCGTCTTTGCCGTCTCCGACTATTACGCGGTGGAGCTGATCCAGTTTCTCCAGCAGAGCGGTTACTCCGTCCCTGACGATCTGTCGGTAGCGGGCTTTGACAACAGCAGCCTGGGCCGGATGATCCGGCCCGCCCTCACCACCGTGGCCCAGGAC
>CAZUWQ010000182.1:0-2326 GCA_964624195.1 uncultured Oscillospiraceae bacterium
GGCGCGGCGGGCAAGGTGGTGGCTCTGGTGCTGTGCTGCGCCCTGGTGGGCGGCGGCGCGGGCGTGGGGGGCGCGGCGATCTTCGGCGCCCTCAGCGGCGGCGGCGATGACCCCCAGAGCGAGGTGACGGTCTACCAGAATACGATCGACCCCGCGCCGGTGGAGGTCAAGCAGGCGGACGGGCTGACCCCCATGAGCCTTGCGGAGATCAACGCGGCCTATGCCGACGCCTGTGTGTGCATCACGGTGCAGGCGGTGCAGCAGCAGGGGTATTACCAGTATCAGACCACCGGGGCCGGTTCCGGCTTCATCATCAGCCAGGACGGCTATATCGTCACCAACTATCATGTGATCGAGGGCGCCGTCTCCATCAAGGTGACGCTGTACAACGGCGACCAGTATGACGCGGAGCTGGTGGGCGGCGAGGAGCTGAACGACGTGGCCGTGCTGAAGATCAACGGCGTCACCGGGCTGAAGACGGTGGTGCTGGGCGACTCCGACGACCTGGCGGTGGGCGAGACGGTGTGTACCATCGGCAACGCTCTGGGCACCCTGTCCTTCTCCCTGACCTCCGGGGCGGTGTCCGCCACCAACCGGTCCGTCACCATGAGCGACGGCACCGTGCTCAGCATGATCCAGACCGACTGCACCATCAACTCCGGCAACTCCGGCGGCCCTCTGTTCGACAGCTACGGCCGGGTGGCTGGCATCACCTCCGCCAAGTATTCCAATAATGGGGACACCTCTCAGGCGTCCATCGAGGGCATCGGCTTTGCCATCCCCATCAACGACGTCATCGACATCGTCACCGACTACATGGAGTACGGCTACGTTACCGGCCGGCCCTCCATGGGCATCACGGTGGCGGAGATCATCACCCAGAATCAACAGGCATACGGCTGGCCGGCCGGCGTGTATGTGAACAGCGTGGATGATGGGTCCTGCGCCCAGGCCGCCGGCATGAAGCAGGGGGACATCATCACCAAGATCGACGATACGGAGATCACCAGCGTGGCTCAGCTGACCTCGGTAAAGAACGGCTATAAGGCGGGGGACACGGTGCAGGTGACGGTATTCCGCTCCGGCGAGTACCTGACCCTCACCCTGACCTTTGACGAGCAGACCAACCAGACGGGCAGCACCCAGCAGCCCAGTCAGGACCAGACCGGAGAAAACGGCAGCGGCGATTCTGGCGATAACGACGGTTGGCCCTGGTCCGACGATGACTCCGCCCCCCAGGAGACCGGCAGCGGCGGATACGGATCCTTCAATCCCTGGGAATGGTTCTTCGGGGGCGGGCGGTAATTGAATGAATGATAAAAAGAGCGCCGCGGGGGCGGCGCTCTTTTTATCCATAAAATGTGGACTAAGAATGCACTAAAATAAGGCTTAAAAGAAATGTATTCGGGTATTGTTGCTTCATGAGAGGAAGGAGCGGTCCAATGGACAACAAGACCTATATGAGTATCCGCATTCCCAAAGAGCTGCATGATAAATTTCAATATGTAGCGGAATATGAAGGCCGGTCTATGAGCCGGCAGATCATCTATTTGCTGAACCAGTGCGTTCTGGGCTTCGAGCGGGAGCATGGCTCCATCGACCTGTCAGGGGGCGGAAAATGAATCCGCCGCGATGGCTGCTTGACCTGCTCTATCCTCCCAAGTGCCCATTCTGCGGGCGGGTGCTGGAGCCGGGAGCGGAGGGGATGTGCGCCCGGTGCGGGGAGACGCTGCCCTGGGCGGACGGGGCGGAGCGGACGGTGGACTTCTGCGACGCCTGCCTGTCGCCCCTGTGGTATCGGGACGGGGTACGGGCGGCGGTGCGCCGGTATAAATTCATGGGCGGACGGAGCCACTGCGGGGTGCTGGGCCGGCTGATGGCGGAGGCGCTGGCGGCGGGCCGGAGCGAGGACGTGGATCTGATCACCTGGGTGCCCCTGTCCGCCAGGCATTTGAAGAAGCGGGGCTATGACCAGGCGGAGCTGCTGGCCCGCCGCGTGGCTGAGCTGACGGGGCTGCCGGCGGCGCCGACCCTGGTGAAGCTCCGGGACACCAGGACCCAGTCCCGCATCGCGGAGGACTCCGCCCGCCGGGCCAACGTGGTGGGCGCCTATGCCTGCCGGCCCGGCGCGGAGCTGGCGGGGCTGCGGGTGGTGCTGGTGGATGACGTGGTGACCAGCGGGGCCACCCTGTCCGAGTGCGCCGCCTGCCTGCAAATGGCGGGGGCGGACAGCGTGACGGCGCTGACCTTGGCCCGGGCGAAATAGAGCAGAGCCTGTCGCAGAGCCCTCGTAAAAAAACGCTGTACTTTTCCATGGAAACGTGAT
>CAZUWQ010000183.1:0-2300 GCA_964624195.1 uncultured Oscillospiraceae bacterium
TCTCCTGATAGCCGGTCATGGAGGTGTTGAACACCATCTCACAGACACGGTCCTCGCAGGCGCCGATGGCCCTGCCGTGGAACACGGCGCCGTTTGCCAGAATCAAAGTCGCCTTCACCCTATCCCCACCTTGCTTTTTATTTCTTTTATTTTAGCGTATCCCCACGCAAAAAACAAGGAACTCTCCCGGGATTTTTTGGTCCACACAAAAAATCGGAGTTTTGGACAAACTACAGGCATATCCGCCCCGCGGTAAGGGCAAAATGTTCAAGTATTTTAAGGGGAGGGCCGCCCCCGTCAGGGCGGCCCTCCCTCAGAAAAGTGGGGTGCTGTCATGTTTGTCGTGTTCCTGCGGACTCTGGTCCTGTATCTCCTGATCATTGTCGGCATCCGCCTTCTGGGCAAGCGCCAGGTGGGTGAGCTGGAGCCCTCTGAGCTGGTGCTGGCCCTGATCATCGCGGACCTGGCCGCCGTCCCCATGCAGGACAACGGCATCCCGCTCCTGTTCGGCCTGATCCCCATCATCGTGCTGCTGTGCGCCGCCACCATCCTGTCCGTCCTGTCCACCAAGTCCATCCGCTTCCGCGCCCTGCTGTGCGGGCGGCCCAGCGTGGTCATTGAAAACGGAAAGGTCAAGGTGGCGGAGCTGCGAAAAAACCGGCTCACCGTGGACGAGCTGCTGGAGGAACTGCGGATCCAGGGCTATACCGACCTGCGGAGCGTAAAATTTGCCGTGCTGGAGACCAACGGCCAGCTCTCTGTCCTGCCCTTCGCGGCGGAAAAGCCGGTGACCGCCGCCCAAATGGGCCTGCGGCCCCAGGAGACCGGCCTGCCCGTTATCCTCATCAGCGACGGGCGGCTGCTGTCCCGGAACCTGAAGGCCCAGGGCTATGAACAGGTATGGCTGAAAAAACAACTGGAGCAATATGGCCTCACCGCCCCCCGACAGGTCTTTCTGTTTACCGTGGACCGGCAGGGCAACACCTATTGCGTACCCAAGGAGACCATCCAATGAAACGACTGTATACCGCCGCCGCCCTGATCCTCCTGCTGGCCGGGCTGGCCGCCTGCCACACTGTCAAGCTGGACCGCCTTACACATCAGCTTACCGGCCATCTTGAGCAGGTCCAGCAGTGCCTGGCCCGGGAGGACTGGAGCATGGCGGAAGCCCTTACCCGCGCTGCTTTCCAGGACTGGGAGGAGCAAGCCTTTTACCTTCACATCACGCTCCGTCACACGGATATCGACAGCATCCGCGCCTCCTTCCGGGAATCGCTGGCCTTTCTCACCCTCCGGGAGGATCCCGCCGAGTGCGCGGCCGTAAACGCCCGGCTCATCAATCAACTGGAGCTGCTGCTGGAGGCAGAACTGCCCTCCATCAAAAATCTGTTATGATCCTGCTGGCTCTAAACACAAGACCCGCTGTATCCGGCAGCATACCGGATACAGCGGGTCTGTTTTTGCGTGGGTCCGCCGGAACGCGGACTTTTATCGGGTCACTTGCCGTCGATGGTGACGGACAGGATCTCCTCCTTGTCCTCCGCCTCCGGTGTCTCCCCTTCCGCGGGCTCATCCGCAAAGGAGCCGCCGTCCGGCTCCGCCTCCGCTCTGGCCTCCGCCGCGGCGGCGGTGACGGTGGCGTACCGGTCGTCCTCGTGGGTCTCGTCCTCGATCTCGTCATATTTCCGGTAGGCTGCCAGGCCGGAGCCCGCGGGGATCAGCTTGCCGATGATGACGTTCTCCTTCAGGCCCATCAGGTGGTCCACCTTGCCCTTGATGGCCGCCTCGGTGAGCACCTTGGTGGTCTCCTGGAAGGAGGCGGCGGACAGGAAGGACTCAGTCGCCAGGGACGCCTTGGTGATACCCAGCAGGATGCGGGTGCAGGTGGGCAGGCGCAGCTCCTCCCCGTCCTCCCGCAGCTCACCGGCGGCCTGCCGGGCCAGCACCGCGTCGCGGGCGTCTCTATACTCGCTGATGTCCACGGTGGAGCCGGACAGCATGGTGGAATCGCCGCCGTCCTCTATCCGCACCTTGCGCATCATCTGGCGGATAATGACCTCGATATGCTTGTCGTTGATGTCCACGCCCTGCTGACGGTAGGGCTTCTGGACCTCCTGGATCAGGTAGTTGTGCACCGCGTCCACGCCCCGGACGCGCAGCACCTCGTGGGGGGACAGCGCGCCGTCGGTGAGCATATCGCCCTTGGTCACCCGGTCGCCGTCCTTCACCCGCAGTCCCGCGCTGTAGGGCAGGGCGTAGGTGACCACCTCGCCGTCGTCGGCGGTGATGGTGACGTTGCA
>CAZUWQ010000184.1:0-2294 GCA_964624195.1 uncultured Oscillospiraceae bacterium
GGGGCGGAGGGCGGCACATTGGGCGAGACACAGGCGAGCTCCGGTCCCACCCGCCGGGGCAAATCGGGCGGATCAAAACCGGCCGCGGGGGACAGGCGCGCGGCGCCGGCGAATGCCGGCCCGGCCGCTCGGACTGACCCGGACCGGCAGCAGGCTTCCGACGCCGGGGAGCAAAAGCGGGATACAAAGGCACAAGGCTTGGAGGATCGAAGAAGGGCGTTCCGGGAGCTGATCAACGGAGAGTACAAGGATATCTACACTCAGGAGACCCAGCGGATCATCGACCGGCGGTTCAAGGAGACTAAGGAGCTGCAGAGCCAGGTGGCGCGCAGTCAGCCGGTCATCGACCTGCTGATGGAGCGGTACAACGTCCCGGACGGGGACCTGGACAAGCTGGCGGAGGCCATCCGGGAGGACAGACCGGAAAAGAAGGCGGCCAGGGACGCGGGGATGAGCGAGGAGCAGTATCAGAAGATACAGGCGCTCCAGCGGGAAAACGCCCAGGTGATGGAGGCCCGCCGGCGGGAGCAGCAGCAGCGGAGCGCTCAGCGGCAGTTGACTCAGTGGTCCCGACAGACGGCCCAGGCCATGCGGGCCTATCCCCAGCTGGACCTGGGCGCGGAGTCGCGGGACCCGCGGTTTTTGTCCATGCTGCGCGCCGGGGTGCCGGTGCGGCAGGCCTTTGAGGTCATCCATATGGATGAGATCGGAGCGGCCCGGGCGAGAGCAGCCGAGCGGCGGCTGGTGGCCGGCATTCGGGCCAAAGGCCGGCGGCCCCGGGAGAACGGTGTCGCCGCCCAAAGCGCCTTTGTATCCAGGGAGGACGTCTCCAAGCTCACCCGCCAGCAGCGGGCGGACATCGCCCAGCGGGTGGCCCACGGAGAGCGAGTGACGTTCTGACCCAGGAGGGATCTGAAAAAGGGCATATCGCCCAGAATAGAAAGGAGCACGATCTTATGAAAGAAATGAAGCTGCTGCCTGTTACGCTGGACCTGTTTGACGGGCAGCTCAATCCAAATGTGACCACGCAGGCGGGGCTGACCCCCGAGATGAAGACCTACTATTCGGACTACCTGATCGACCTGGCGGAGCCGGAGCTGGTCCACGACCAGTTTGGCCAGAAGCACCCCATTCCCAAAAACGGGGGCAAGATCATTGAGTTCCGTCAGTTCGACCCGCTGCCCGAGATGACCGAAGCCCTCACCGAGGGAGTGACGCCGGACGGGCAGTCCATGAGCGTCAAGACGGTCAGCTCAGCGGTAAAGCAGTACGGCGGGTATGTCACCCTGTCCGACATGGTGCTGCTGGCCGCCATCGACAACACCCTGGTGCAGGCCACCAAAGCCATCGCGTCCCAGGCGGGCCGGACGCTGGACACCATCACCCGGGAGGTGTTGAACACCGGCACAGTGGTGCAGTTCTCCGACGGACGGGTGTCCAGCCGGGAAGCGCTGTATTACACCGACAAAGAGGACAACTGCAACCTGACGGTGGAGGCCGTCAAGCGGGCGGTGCGCTATCTGGAAAATCAGGACGCGCCCAGGATCAACGGCTGCTATGTGGGCATCATCCACCCCAACTGTAAGTTTGACCTGATGAGCGACCCGGAGTGGAAGCGTCCCCACGAGTATGTGGACACCGACCAGATCTACCAGGGGGAGATCGGCGAATTGTACGGCGTGCGCTTCGTCCAGGCCAGCCGGGCCAAGGTGTGGGCCGGCGCGGGCGCCGACGGGGCGGATGTGTATTCCACGCTGATCTTGGCGGATGACGCCTACGGCGTCACCGAGATCACCGGGGGTGGACTGGAGCACATCGTAAAGACGCTGGGTTCCGCCGGCAGCTCCGACCCCCTGAACCAGCGGGGCACCTGCGGCTGGAAAGCCACACGGACGGCGGAGATCCTGGTGCCCCAGTACCTGGTGCGCATCGAGAGCACGGCGACGCCCTGAGTGGGCAGGGAAGACAAGAGACGGCTGTAGGGCGTGACGACTCGGCACGCCGGTCATAAGGAGGAATTATCATGGCTGAGAAAGTCAAAAACGAAGGAACCAAGGCGGTGTTTGACCCGGAGGAGCTGGTGGACTACACCGCGCCGGTGGACCCGACGGGGGACAAGCAGGATGTGATCGTGGCGGTGAACGGCGAGACCTTGCGCATCAAGCGCGGCGTGCCGGTGAAGATCAAGCGGAAGTTCTGGAAGGTGCTGCAGGATGCCGCCCAGCAGGAGATGGCGGCGTGGCAGACGATGCGGAAGGCCGCGGAGAGCAAGCAGGCATAAGCGGCGGGAAGAT
>CAZUWQ010000185.1:0-2277 GCA_964624195.1 uncultured Oscillospiraceae bacterium
GCGCAGGGGCCACATGAGAGTGGCGTTTTTCACGCCCAGCCGCTCGGCCAGAGCGATGAGGGCGTCGTGGATGGCGTCCTGTGTCCAGTCGGGGAGGGCGGACAGCACCGGGGCGGTCTGCTCCAGCATGGACAGGGAAACCTGGGCGTCCGTCTTGGACTTCTTGTTGGTGAACAGCTCCACATCATACTCCGGCAGGGCGTCGAAGAAGTCCACCTTCTCCGGGATGTCGGTGAGCTTTTCACACCGGGCCTGGAGCAGAGCGGCGATGGCCGCGGCGTCATAGGCCGGGTCAGTCACCGCCTGCCGGATATAGGGCTCCGCCGCGGCAGCAAAGGCCTCCGGGGACAGGGCGCGGAGGTAGGTGGCGTTGAAATAGTTCAGCTTCTCCATGTCGAAGGCGGAGGGGGACTTGGAGATGTGCTCGATGTCAAAGGCGGACACCAGCTCGTCCAGGGTGAAGAACTCCTGCTCCGCGATATCGCCGTGGGGCGCCCAGCCCAGCAGGGCCACATAGTTCACCACCGCCTCGGACAGATAGCCCTGGGCCATCAGGTCCTCATAGGAGGGGTCCCCCTGGCGCTTGCTCATCTTGCGTACCGTGCCGTCGACCGGGTCGGTGATCATGACGGAGGCGCAGTGGACGTAGGTGGGAATATCCCAGCCGAAGGCCTTGTAGAGCAGATCGTACTTGGGGGCGGAGGACAGGTATTCCGCGCCCCGGACCACATGGGTGATGCCCATGAGGTGGTCGTCCACCACGTTGGCGAAGTTATAGGTGGGCAGGCCGTCCCGCTTGAGCAGGATCTGATCGTCCAGGTCGGCGTTGTCCACGGTGATGTCGCCGTACACCGCGTCGTGGAAGGTGGTGGAGCCCTCCGGGATGCGCTGGCGGATGACATAGGGTTCGCCGGCGTCCACTCTGGCCTGGGCCTCTTCGGGGCTCAGGCCGCGGCAGGGGTCCTCCGCCCGGTCAAAGTCGCCGGCGTCCTCCTCGGACTCGGCCTTTTCACAGAAGCAGTAGTAGGCCGCGCCCTTTTCCACCAGCAGCCGGGCGTATTTGCCGTAAAGGTCCCGACGCTCCGTCTGGACGTAGGGACCCACCGGGCCGCCCACATCCGGCCCCTCGTCCCAGGTGAGGCCGCAGCGGCGCATGGTGGCGTAGATGATGTCCACCGCGCCGGCCACCAGCCGGCCCTGATCGGTGTCCTCGATGCGGAGCAGAAACCTGCCCCCGTGGTGGCGGGCGATGAGCCAGGTGTAAAGCGCGGTGCGCAGGTTGCCCACGTGCATATAGCCGGTGGGGGAGGGGGCGAACCGGGTGCGCACCTCTCCGTGGGGGATGCGGGCCTCCAGCTCCTGAAACCACTGCTCGTCCAAAGCCATTGTCAAGACCTCCATCTTTTGTTTTCAACAGACATTATTATAAGGGCCGACAGGGCGTTTTGCAAGGGCGGATTTGACGACTTGACAAAGAACAGCGGCAGTCCACAAGTCGTGAACTGCCGCTGCTTTGCCGCGCATGGGAAAATGAAGCTCAGATCAGGTTCTCCTCGGTCTCCGGGTCGAAGAGGTGGAGCAGATCGCCGGGGAAGGTGAAGCTGATCTCGGTGCCGTAGGGAATACCGCCGCGCCAGCTCTGGGGCAGCTCGGTGGAGGGAATGACCAGCACCACGTCCTTGCCCTTGGCATTGACATGGAGGTGGATCTCGGAGCCCATCATCTCGCTGACATCCACGATGCTGGCGATGGTGTGGGCGCCGGGGGCGTCGGCCAGATGGACGTGGGCGGGGCGGATGCCGGCGACCACCTTCCTGGTGTCCCCGGTCATCTTGTCCGCCAGCACCTTCTGCTTGTCGGCGGGCAGATCCATGACGGCGTCCTGGATCTTGACCTTGACGGCGTCGCCGGACCTGATCAGCTCGGCGTCGTCGAAGAAGTTCATCTGGGGCATTCCGATGAAGCCGGCCACGAAGATGTTGTCGGGATGCTCAAACACCTCCTGCGGGGTGCCGATCTGCTGGATAAAGCCGTCCTTCATGATGACGATGCGGTCGCCCAGGGTCATGGCCTCGGTCTGGTCATGGGTGACGTAGATGAAGGTGGTGTCGATGCGCTGGCGCAGCTTGATGATCTCGGCGCGCATCTGGTTACGCAGCTTGGCGTCCAGGTTGGACAGCGGCTCGTCCATCAGGAACACCTTGGGCTCCCGGACGATGGCGCGGCCGATGGCCACACGCTGGCGCTGGCCGCCGGACAGCGCCTTGGGCTTGCGGT
>CAZUWQ010000186.1:0-2265 GCA_964624195.1 uncultured Oscillospiraceae bacterium
CGGTGACGCCGGGCAGCTTCTTGATGGCGTCCTCCATCTTCCGGGCGCAGTTGGCGCAGTCCAGGTCGATCAGCTTATAAGTCTTCTTCATTGTCGTTGCCTCCTGATCACATTCTTACTCTGTCCCCGGCTCCATCCGGGAT
Source organism: uncultured Oscillospiraceae bacterium (assembly GCA_964624195.1). Classification (GTDB taxonomy): domain Bacteria; phylum Bacillota; class Clostridia; order Oscillospirales; family Oscillospiraceae; genus Enterenecus. The sequence continues at coordinate 144 of CAZUWQ010000186.1, forward strand.
AGAAAAAGTTACTCCGTGATATGCTCCATCCCCTGAGCGATAATTTTCCTCACATGGTCGTCCGCCAGGGAATAAAACACCGTCTTGCCGTCCCGCCGGGGCTTCACCAGCCGGCTGCTCTTCAGCACCCGCAGCTGATGGGACACCGCCGACTGGGTCAGCTTCAGCAGCTGGGCGATGTCGCACACGCACAGCTCCGCCTCGAACAGGGCATACAGGATCTTGATCCGGGTGGAGTCGCCGAACACCTTGAACAGCTCCGCCAGGTCATACAGCTGTTCATCGTCCGGCATCTCCCCCGACACCCGCGCCACCGCCTGCTCATGGACAAAGTGCGTCCCGCAGCACTCGATCTCCCGCTCGTCCGCCATTTTTCCACCTCCAAATCACAAACATATGAACATCTGCTCATATGTTACTTCATAGTCCTGCTTTTGTCAAGAGCAATCGATAAAAAATCAGATCTGCCTGAAAGCAGGCCGAAAAAAGCAACGCGAGAGGCTGACCCTTTTGGGGCCGGTCTCTCGCGTTGCTTTTTCAGATCCTGTTTCCTGCCTCGCGCTATGCCGGGCCGCGCCCGGAGCTTTTCGCCCAGCGGAGGCATATCTTCAGTCTGCCCCTTATCTGTACCTTCTCACCACCGCCGTCACCTTGCCCAGGAGAGCGCAGCCCTCGCCGTCGATAGGCTGGTATTCCGGGCTGGAGTTCTCGGGGTAAAGCCACACATGGCCGTTTTCCAGCCGGAAGGTCTTCACCGTGGCCTCGTCCTCAAACAGCGCCACCACGATGTCCCCGTTCCGGGCCGTCTGCTGCTGGTGGACGATCACCAGATCGTCAGGCAGGATGCCCGCCTCCAGCATGGACTCCCCCCGCACCCGCAGGGCGAAGTGCTCCCCGGTGAGCCCACCGGTGTCGAACGTCAGGTATTCCTCAATACACTCCTCCGCCAGAATGGGCGACCCGGCGGCCACCGAGCCCACCAGCGGCACCTGGTCCTTCCGGTTGTGGGCGCCGTCGGTGATGGAGATGGCCCGCGTCTTGCCCTCCGCCTGCGAGATCAGTCCGTTCTCCCGCAGCGCCTTCAGGTGAAAGTGGACGGTAGACGGCGATTTCAGCCCCACCGCCGCCGCCATCTCCCGCACCGAGGGAGGGTATCCGTGCTCCTCGGAGAAGGACAGAATGAAGTCATAGATCTCCTGCTGTTTCGCGGAAAGCTTGCCCATATCGCGGCCCCCTTTTCATGATTTCCCCACCATTGGGCTTCCTGCCCAAATTTATCGTAGACATTGTACCACACCCGTTCCCCTTTGTCAAACATTTGTTCTCTATTTTTTCTCCACAAGCGGTGAAACAGGCGCTTATATCTCTTGACACTCCCGCCCAAATTGAGTAAAATAGCCTGGAGCTCAGATGCCCGTGTGACTCAGCGGGACAGCGCGACCGCCTTTTAAGTTGGGGAAAGGCCGCCCGCCAAGTGTGAATAAACGATCGAATACTTTTGTATGCCCCCGTACCTCACCAGGATAGAGGGTCCGCCTCCTAAGCGGAATGTAGTGAGTTCGAGTCTCGCCGGGGGTGCCAAAACGCCGTGATCCCAGTGGATCGCGGCGTCTTTTCTTTTTCAGGCCCGGCATTCGCGTTTTTGGTCCTCCGGGCCATTCGCGGGCCGGCGCGGTTTCCGACGAGACCGGTGTCGGCCCCATAGCTCTTCCGCGTGAGCAAGGCGCCCGCCGATCTTATGTCAGGAAAGTTTACGAAAAGGCTTTACGTTCCCATATACCATGCTATAATTGACGTGGAAGCGGTCTTGACGGACAGCGCGCGATGATCTGAGGTGATCGACATGGAGCTTTTTATCACGATCCTTGTAGCTTTCTTCGCCGGGATGGGGGCCGGACTGGGCACCGGCTTTGCCGGGATGAGCGCGGCGGCGGTCATCACCCCCATGCTGGTGACCTTTTTGGGTGTGGAACCGTATATGGCGGTGGGCATCGCTTTGGCCTCCGATGTGCTGGCCTCCGCTGTGTCGGCCTACACCTACGGCAAAAACAAGAACCTGGACATCAAAAACGGCCTGGTGATGATGGCGTCGGTGCTGGCGTTCACCGTGGTGGGCAGCTTC
>CAZUWQ010000187.1:0-2261 GCA_964624195.1 uncultured Oscillospiraceae bacterium
GGCTGTCGATGATGCGGCAGCCTGTGACGCCGCAGGCATTGCACCCCAGGCTCATGCACATCGTGAGCGCCTGTTTCCCGCAGGCTCTGGCCTTTTGAAATGCGTGGTCCAGCACAAAGGCCACCCGGGGCAGATAGCCCAGGTCCTCCAGCAGTGTGAACAGCGGGAAAAAGATCGCCATGGGCGGCAGCATCACCGACACTACCCAGGTGGTCACCCGGTACAGGCCGTCCAGCAGCAGACCCGACAGCCACTTCGGCGCGCCGGACAGCCAGCCCGCCAATACCTCCCCCAGCCGCACGAAGCCGGCGGACAGCAGGGACGAGGGCAGATTGGCTCCCGCCACCGTCAGCCACACCACTACCCCCAGCAACAGGAGCATCAGCGGGATACCGGTGGCCCTGGATGTAAGCAGCCGGTCCAACCGCCGTTGCCGGCGCAGGCTGTCCGCCTGCCGGCTGCGCACCACCTCCGCGGCATACCGCTCCGCCAGACTCACCCGCTCCTCCGGCGTATGGGTCCGCTTCTCCTTCTCCGCGGCTGTCCGAACCAGCGACGCCACCGCGCCTCGCAGATCGTCCAGCCCCTCCTGTCTGCCGGCGGACACCCCCACCACCGGCACGCCCAGCTGCCGGGACAGGGCCTCCAGATCCACCTCGATGCCCAGTCGGCGGGCCTCGTCCATAAGATTGACGCACACTACCACCCGCTTGGTCAGCTCCAGCACCTGGAGCGCCAGGATCAGGTTGCGCTCCAGACAGGTGGCGTCACACACCACCACCACGGTGTCCGCCTGCCCGCTCTCGATGAATTCCTTCGCCACCGCCTCCTCCGGCGAGTGGGCCGCCAGCGAGTAGGTCCCCGGCAGGTCCACAACCCGGTAGTCCACTCCTTCATAGCTGTACCTCCCCCAGGCCGACGTCACCGTTTTCCCCGCCCAGTTGCCGGTGTGCTGCCGCAGACCGGTGAGGGCGTTGAACAGAGTGGATTTTCCCACGTTGGGGTTTCCGGCCAGGGCAACGCACGGGCCATCGCCGCTCATAGACGCACCGCCTCTGCCGCCGGGACCGCGGCTGTCTCCTCCCTCTCCAGCTGGATGCCGGCGGCGTCCGTCTGCCGCAGGGCGATCAGCGCCCCCCGGATCAAATAGGCGCAGGGATCCCCCGCCGGGCTGCGGGCCATGCAGGTCACCCGGGTGCCCCGCACCAGCCCCAGGTCGGTGAGCCGCCGCTCCATGGCCGGCGGCGCCGTGACCTGGGTCACATATCCACTCTCCCCCTCCCGAAGGGAGGACAGCTTCACTGTTTCATACATGATAGATTGCTCCTTTCAGCTTGTCAAAAAAGTGGCGTTGCCACTTTTTTGACCGCTGATTTTAATGCTCGGGCGAAATGAATTCGCCCTGCGCGAATCCTCTGCCGCCTACGGCGACGCCGGATTCACGGGCCAGGTGGCCCGTCCCCGCGCACGGCGCGGGTGCCTGCTTCGCACCTTGCGCTGATGCCTGGCAGGTTTTTGACGGTCTGTGCTCCTTTGCTCTCACGCCCCGCTGCCCAGCGGCGGGGCGGCGCCAGCCCACCCGTGCGGACTGACTGCAATCTATCCTATGGGATATAACGGTCCCGGGTGCATGGATGCGCAAAAGAGGTGCGCGTTGACGCCCCGCGCGCTCTGGCCGAGGCCTGCCACGAAATGAACCGACAAGAGTTGGCGGTCTCACCCTGGAGCAGCTGTCTGAGCCAGCCTATCCAGAGAGAGTCGGTCCTTTTTCCTCCGGAGGGTGGCGGCCCGGTCCCAGCCGCCTGTCGCTTCCGTGGGCCTATCCAGCCGAAGCAGCAAAAAAGGAGCCGCCCGCGGGCGGCTCCTTTTTTGCCAAATGTCACTCATCATGGATGTGGACATGGTTGTTGATATGGTTGGCGCAGTAGCAGTAGTAGCCATCACATTTGGAGCAGTAGCGGAACTCCATGTTGGGGTCGTCCAGGTCGGTGATGCCGCACACCGCGCACTTGTGGTGGTAGCCTCCGGTCTCCTGGGCCTTTTTCTGGGCCTGCTTCTGGGCTTTTTTGAAGCTGATGACCTTGGGGTCCGCCCGTCGCTGAGCGATCCCCAGCTTCATGGACCAGAAGGGCCAGGTGAAGATAAAGTAATTGACAAAGCTGGCCAGCGGCACCAGCGCCAGCATCCACAGACCGCTCTGGACCAGCTGCACCACATCCACCAGCACCAGCACCACGTCGATGATCGCCATCCACTTCATC
>CAZUWQ010000188.1:0-2209 GCA_964624195.1 uncultured Oscillospiraceae bacterium
ATAGACCCAGCACAGGGCGGCGGAACGGTCCGCCGCCCTGATTTTTTGATGGAGGCGATGCTCATGAACATCCGCGTTTTGGCTGTGGGCGACGTGGTGGGGGACGCCGGGGTGGACTTTCTCTGCCGCCACCTCCCCGCTCTGCGCAGGCTCCACGGCGTCCATTTCACCGTCGTCAACGGCGAGAACGCCGCCTGCAACGGCCTGCTGCCCCGGCAGGCGGAGGACATCCTTTCCGCCGGCGCCGACGTGATCACCATGGGCAACCACACCTGGGACAAGCAGCAGATCGTATCCTATATGGACGAGACGCCCTATCTCCTCCGGCCCGCCAACTACACCGCCCGGGCCCCCGGTCGGGGCTGGGGCATTTTTGACGGACCTCGGGGCCTGCGCATCCGGGTGGTCAATCTCATCGGCCGGTGTGAGATGGACCCCAACTTCGACAACCCCTTTACCAAGATCGACGCCATCCTGGCCGACGGCGACGCCGATCTGACCCTGGTGGACCTGCACTGCGAGGCCACCAGCGAGAAGGGAGCCATGGCCTGGTACCTGGACGGCCGGGCCCAGGCTCTGTGGGGCACCCACACCCATGTGCCCACCGCCGACTGCCAGGTGCTTCCCCACGGGCTGGGCTTTGTCACCGACCTGGGCATGACCGGCCCCAGCCAATCGGTCATCGGCGTCAGGCCCAGCCAGGCCATCAACCGCTTTTTGGGCGGCCTGCCCCAGCGGTTCCAGCCTGCCGAGGGGGCCTGCAGATCAGACGCGGTCCTGTTCGACATCGACGCCGCCGCCCGCCGCTGTGTCAGCGTCCAGCGGGTGGACATCACATAGGGGGTGACCGGTTTGAAGCTGCTCCACGCCGCCGACTTTCATCTGGACTCTCCCTTCCGGCGGCTCAACGTCCAGCAGGCCATGACCCGCCGCCGGGAGCTGCGGGAACTGCCCCGGCGGCTGGCCGGCCTTGCCCGGTCCGAGGGAGTGGACCTCGTCCTGCTCCCCGGCGACCTGTTTGACGGCGACCGGGTCCACTCCGAGACCATCCAGGCCCTGGTCCAGGGCCTGGGCGGTATGGAGGTCCCGGTCTTTATCGCCCCCGGCAACCACGACCACTGCCGCCCAGACTCCCCCTATCTCACCGTCCGGTGGCCGGACAACGTCCATATTTTCACCTCCGACGCGCTGAGCTCGGTGGAACTGGAGGGGCTGAACTGCGTGGTCCACGGCTGTGCCTTCACCGCCCCCCGCCGGGAGGACTGCCCTCTGGATGGCTTTTCCGCCCCCGCCGACGGCAGGCTCCACCTGTTGTGCCTTCACGGGGAGGTGGGTCTGTCCGGCCAGTACGGGCCCATCCCGCCCCAGGCGCTGGCCCGGTCCGGCGCCGCCTATGCCGCTTTGGGCCACATCCACGCCTGCTCCGGTCTCCAGCGGGCGGGAGATACCTGCTGGGCCTATCCCGGCTGTCCCGAGGGACGGGGCTTTGACGAATGCGGCCCCAAGGGGGCGCTGGTGGTGGAGCTGGCCGATGGGGGAGTCTCCGCCCGCTTCCACCCCCTCTGCCGCCGGGAATACCGCATAGAGCGGGTCCCGCCGGACGACTTTACCCATGCCCTGGAGCAGTTGCCCCAGGACGACCTGGTGCGGCTGATCCTCACCGGGGACAGCGCCCAGTCCCCCGACCTGGCCGCCCTCACCCGTCAGGCCGAGGACCGGTTTTTCTATGCCGAGGTGCGGGACGAGACCACCCTGCCCCAGGACCTCTGGGCCCGGTGCGGGGAGGACTCCCTCACCGGCCTGTTCCTCCGGGAGCTGCGCCGCCGCCTGGATGCCGCCGACGAGGAACAGCGGCCCGCCCTGCTGCTGGCCGCCCGATTCGGGCTGGCCGCCCTGGAAGGGGGGGAGGACATCCGCCCATGAGGATCAAAAAAATGACCGCCTGCTTCGGCGGCCTGGAACAGGCGGCGCTGGCCCCAGGCGCCGGCCTCACCGTCATCACCGCCCCCAACGAAGGGGGAAAATCCACCTGGGTCGGCTTTTTGAAAGCCATGCTCTACGGCATCGACACCAGAGAGCGGGACAAGGTCGGCTTCCTGGCGGACAAAAACCGTTATCAGCCCTGGTCCGGCGCCCCCATGTCCGGTGAGCTGGAGCTGGAATGGGAGGGCCGGGATATCACCCTGCGGCGCTTCTCCAACCGCTCCGG
>CAZUWQ010000189.1:0-2165 GCA_964624195.1 uncultured Oscillospiraceae bacterium
CGATAAATTCCTTGTCCGCGATCTCCAGGTTGAAATCATGGACCGCGGTGACGCCGCCATCGTAGACCTTTTTAATGCCTTTCAGACTCAAGGTTGCCATACGCGCTGACCGTAAATGGAATGCCTCCGCAAACCATTCTCGCCCCAGGGGAGCAGGACCCCTGGGACATTACGACAAGTCTCCACATTGCCGCACCGCCGGCCGGCGGATGTTTTTCCTCCTTTTTTGTCCCCGGCGGGGCTATGGGCCAAAGGTCCAAGGGAGTAACCGGGCCGGGTTGGAATGATTGCCGGCCGGCCGGGGCGGAGCCCGCTCCGGCCAGGGCGATCCAGATAGAACGCGGGGAAATTACAGCTTGGACAGAGCGGCCTCATCGCCCACCAGCGACACACGGTTGTGCAGCTGGAGGATGGAGGCGGGGACCTTGGGCGTGACAGGGCCGGTGAAGGCGGCCTTGACGATGTCCGCCTTGTCGGCGCCGCTGACCACCACCAGGATGTGCCGGGCCTGCATGATGGATTTGACGCCCATGGTCAGGGCCTGACGGGGCACATCGTCCCGGGAGGCGAAGAAGCGGGCGTTGGCGTCGATGGTGGTGGGGGTCAGGTCCACCACATGGGTCTCCAGCTCAAAGGCCTCCTCCGGCTCGTTGAAGCCGATGTGACCGTTGTGACCCATGCCCAGCACCTGGATGTCGATGCCGCCCAGGTCGGTGATGACCTTGTTGTAGCGGACGCACTCGGCCTCCGCGTCCTCGGCCAGGCCGTTGGGGACATTGGTGTTCTCCGGCTTGATGTTGATGTGGTCGAACAGGTTGTGCTGCATGAACCAGCGATAGCTCTGGTCGTGGGTGGGGGCCAGGCCCCGGTATTCGTCCAGGTTCACCGTATGGACCTGGGAGAAGTCCAGATCGCCCTTCTTATACCACTCGATGAGCTGCTGATACATCCCGATGGGGGTGGAGCCGGTAGCCAGCCCCAGCACGCTGTCCGGCTTGAGAATGACATGGGCGGAGAGAATATTGGCCGCCTTGCGGCTCATGCCCTGATAGTCGGGCGCGGAATAGATCTTTACCATGACGTCCTCCCTCAGCAGTATTCGGAGATGGCCGCGGCGATGTCCTTGGCACAGTCGGCGGCGATGGCCTTATCCGCCTCGGTGAGGGGGAGCAGAGGCTCCCGCACGCCGCCGATGTCCGGTCCGCCCTGGACGCGGAGGATCTCCTTGATGGTGGCGTACATATTGCCCTCGGTGGCGCACATCTTGTAGATGATGCGGCAGCACTCGTTCTGGAGCTCCCGTGCCTTCTCCATGTCGCCGGCCAGGTACAGCGCCCGGATCTTCAGGTACAGCTCGGGCATGGCGCCGTAGGTGCCGCCGATGCCGCCGATGGCGCCGGCGGCCAGACCGGACAGCAGCTGCTCATCAGGTCCGTTGAACACGATGGCGCCCTCGTCCCGCCACATCTGGATGTCCTGCACGGGCATGGAGGAGTTTTTCACGCCGATGACCCGGGGATTTTTCAGCATTTCCTTCAGCAGGGGGATGGACAGGGCCACGCCGGCCAGCTGGGGGATGTTGTAGATGATGAAGTCGGTGTTGGGAGCGGCGGAGGAGATGTCGTTCCAGTACTTTGCGATGCCCTTGGGGGGCAGATGGAAGTAGATGGGCGGGATGGAGGCGATGGCGTCTACCCCCAGGCTCTCCGCGTGGGCGGCCAGCTCCTGGCTGTCCCTGGTGTTGTTGCAGGCCACATGGGCGATGATGACCAGCTTGCCGCCCACCTCGGCCATGACGTTTTCCAGCACCAGCTTGCGCTCGGCCACGGACTGGTAGATGCACTCGCCGGAGGAGCCGCCCACATAGAGGCCGGTGACGCCCTTGTTCAGAAGGTAGCGGGCCAGCTCACGCACGCGGCCGCCGTCGATATTGCCCTTCCCGTCATAGCAGGCGTAGAAGGCAGGGAAGATACCCTGGTATTTTTTCAGATCCATTGCGGTTGAGACCTCCTTGGTCAATGGACGATCAACAGGCCGGCGTTTCCCCCGCTCGCGGCGCGCGGCGGGAAATGCCGGAGCGGGCGCTTAACCCTTGACGGCGCCCATGGTGATGCCCTGGGTGAAATACTTCTGGAAGATCAGGAACACGATGATGATGGGGACGG
>CAZUWQ010000190.1:0-2156 GCA_964624195.1 uncultured Oscillospiraceae bacterium
AGGGGGAAGGGCAGCGCGTCCTGACGGGGGGCGGGGACGGACAGAAGGGTGACCTGCTGGCCGGGGGCCAGGGGCGTGTCGAACCGGGAGGCGGGCTTGCCGTCCACCGCCACTAATTTGCGGGAGAGCAGAGACTTGATGTTGTTGCGGCTCTTGCCTCTTACCGTGTCCAGCAGGAAGGGGAGCAGGGTGGTGGGCTGGGATACCGTGTAGCTGATCTCACGGGACTTGTCCCGGTAGGTGGGGCTGCGTTCCATAGCGATACCGCCTTTTCGTATCATATGGGGAAAGTATACCACAGCGTGGAAAAAAAGTCCACCGCCGACAGGTGGACAGGCAAGGCGGGGCGGGCGGGCGCATAGGCTTTTCAGAGGTGATGGAAGTGAGCGGAAAGGACGGGCTGCTGGTCCGTGCCTCCCGGATGTTCGACCTGCCGGGGGACGCGGTGGCGGGGCTGCCCCGGGTGGAGCTCATTGGAAACGGGGAGCTGCGGATGGAGCAGCACCGGGGCATTCTGGTCTACGGCCCGGAGGAGATCCACATCTCCGGCGGGAAACTGGTGGTGCGGGTGCGGGGCAGCGGCCTGGAGCTGCGGGCCATGAACCCTACGGAGCTGCTGATCACCGGGGAGATCGCCGCCATTGAGTTGACATAAGTCTACGGAAAATGAGGGCCCAACATGAAAAAACTGATCAATCTGCTGCGGGGATATGTGGAGTTCCAGGCAAGGGGGGCCTTCCCGGAGCGGCTGCTGAACCTGTGCGCCCAGCACCGGCTCCAGTTCTGGCGTCTGCGGTGGCTGGACGGGACCACCTTCACCTTCCGGGTGGCGCTCCAGGACCGGAAACGGCTGGAGGGGCTGGCGCGGCGGGCCATGTGCGAGCTGGAGGAGCGGGAGCGCCGGGGCGTGGCCGCGGTGGCCCTGACCATGGTGAGGCGGTGGGGCTTTCTGGTGGGGCTGACGCTGTGCCTGCTGGCGGCGGGGGTGCTGTCCCGATTTCTGCTGGTGGTGGAGGTGACGGGCAACGAGACGGTGCCCACCGCCATCATCCTGTCCGAGCTGCAGCGGCTGGGGGTGCGCCCCGGCGCCTACGGCCCGGCCATCGAGGAGCGGGAGGTGGCTAACCAGGCGCTGCTGGACCTGCCCCAGCTGTCCTATGTGGCCGTCAACATCTATGGAACCAGAGCGGAGGTGGAGGTGAGGGAGGCGGTGAAGCCGCCCGAGCTGCTGGACGAGGAGACGCCGGCGGACGTCGTGGCCGCCGCCGACGGCATCATCGTGGACATCCAGACCACCGCCGGGCGGCCCCTGTTTGCCGACGGAGACATCGTGGCCAAGGGGGAGGTCCTTATTACCGGGGAGCTGGACCTGAAGGAGCCGGAGGGCGGCACGGTGGACATGGGCACGCTGGTGGTCCACGCGGCGGGGACGGTGACAGCCCGCACCTGGCGCACGCTGGAGGAGACCATCCCCCTGACGGTGCGGGAAAAACAGTATACCGGGGAGGAGAAAAACCGGTATGTCCTGCGGCTTTTGTGGGGGCGGATCTATTTTTTCAGAAACAGTAGCATTTCATGGTCAAGATATGATAAAATAACAAAAACAGAGGATCTGACCATTCTGGGCCGGACCCTGCCGGTGGGTCTGACCACCGAGACTCTCCGGGAATACACCCTGGAGGAAAAAGAGCTGGACCTGGACCAGGCGGCGGACCGGCTGGAGCAGGTGCTGCTGGCCCGGCTGGCGGCGTCGCTGGAGATCACCCACGGGGAGGCGCTGCGCACCGATCTCGTCACCCGCGTGGAGGACGGCCGGCTCACCGTCACCCTGCTGGCGGAGTGCCGGGAGGAGATCGGCAAGACCGTGGAGCGGGAGGGCGAGACCGGCCGCGTCCCGGGCGGGGAGCAGCCGCCGGAGGCGTGAGGCGGGGCGGCGTCATAGCCCGCATACCGTACAAAGGAGAGAGCGTTGTCCATGACAGAGCAATCCATCAGCATTGAGCGCATGGAGGAGGCCATTGACCTCTTCGGACTGTTTGACGAAAATATCCGCATTATCGAGCAGGAGTTGGGCGTGTCGGTGGTGAACCGGGAGTCCGATCTGAAGATCACCGGCGAGGGCGAGGCGGTGATGCTGGCGGTGAAGTCCATCCAGG
>CAZUWQ010000191.1:0-2146 GCA_964624195.1 uncultured Oscillospiraceae bacterium
AAACGGGCGGTTATGAGTGGGGAAGAATTATCAATCCTGCTCCCAGTTGTGCCAGACGTTCTGCACGTCGTCGTTGTCCTCCAGCATATCGATGAGCTTTTCCATGTTGTTCCGGTCCTTTTCCTCTGTCAGGGCGATGTAGTTCCGCGGCACCATCTCCACCTTGGCCGAGAGGAAGGAGTAGCCCTTGTCCTCCATGGCGGACAGCACGGCGGCGAAGTCGTCAGGGGTGGTGTAGACGGTGAAGCACTCCTCCTCCGCCTCAAAGTCGGAGGCGCCGCAATCCAGCGCGTCCATCATGGCGGTATCCTCGTCCAGGTCCTCCCGCTCAATGACCAGCACGCCCTTCTGGTCGAAGGACCAGGACACACAGCCCGTGGCGCCCAGGTTGCCGCCGAACTTGTCAAAGTAGTGGCGCACGTCGGAGGCTGTACGGTTGCGGTTGTCCGTCAGCGTCTCCACGATGACGGCCACGCCGGATGGTCCGTAGCCCTCGTAGGTGATGGCCTCGTAGCTGTCCGTGTTGCCGGAACCCGCCGCCTTCTCGATGGTGCGCTTGATGTTGTCGTTGGGCATATTGGCCGCCCGCGCCTTGGCGATAACGGTGGCCAGGCGGGAGTTGTTGTTGGGGTCGCCGCTGCCGCCGGTCTTGACGGCCACGATGATCTCGCGGGCGATCTTGGTAAACGCCTGGGAGCGCTTGGCATCCGCCGCGCCCTTGGTCTTTTGGATATTATGCCACTTGGAATGTCCTGACATATGGAATCTTCCCTTCGTGTAGAGTCAAAATTCGGAAATAAGTATATCACAGAGTCCGGCTGTTGACAAGTACTTCGGCTGAAATCGCAGCCGGAGCCGGCCCGAAGCGCGCCCCGGTCCACGCCGCCCGGCTCCGCGTTCACCTCATTGAGACATATGCCGGAACACCGTCAAACATACTATGCCGCGTCTTCCCGCGAGATCAGCTCCGTCAGCCGCTCTATCGCCGCCTGGAGCTGGTTGTCCTCCGTGCCGGACAGCTCCAGCTCCACGTCCGGGGTGATGCCCTCTCCGATGAGGGAGTGGCCGCTGCCGGTGCAGTAGGTGCCGGCGGACAGGCCCAGGCCGCCGCCGTTGCTCAGGGGAAAAGTGACCTGGAAGTACCCCTTCCCCGAGGTCAGCGTCCCCACGATGGGGGCGCCCGCGCTCTCCCGAAGCTGGGCGGCCAGCAGCTCCGCCGCCGAATAGGTGTCCCCGTTCACCAGCACTACCATGGGCAGGTCGACGCAGTCCGCGTCCGACTTGTACACCGACGGGAACCACCAGCGGGCCTTCTCGGTAAACACCGGCCCCTCGGGCAGCAGGTAGTCCAGGATCTCCTTCAGCTCCGCGATGTAGCCGCCGGGGTCGTTCCGCACGTCGATGATCAGGCCCGCCGCCCCCTGCTCCACCAGCAGGTCCACCTGCTCCCGGAAGCTGTCGGCGGCGCCGGTATAGAAGTTGCTCAGCCGCACATAGCCCACGTTGTTTTCCAGCATCTGGCCGGAGGCGGAGGGACTGCGCAGGGTGGCCCTGACGCAGGTGACGGCGCGCTCCGCCCCATCTTCGCCCAACAGGGTCAGCTCCACCTCCGTGCCCGCCTCGCCCGCGATCAGGTCCGCGCCCTCATAGCGCTTGTCGCCGGCAAGGGAGACGCCGTCCACCGCAATGATCACGTCGCCGGCCAGCACCCCCGCCCGCTCCGCGGGGCCGCCCTCGGTGACGGACTCCACCAGCAGACCGTCCTCTGTGGCCGCGTAGTTCACCGTGACCCCCACGCCCACATAGCTGTTGGCCCGGTTTGCGTTCACCCTTTGGTAGTTCTCCTCGTCCAGGTAATAGGACCAGCGGTCGCCCAGGCCCTCCACCAGCCCGGACAGCGCCCGGTCCGCCGCCCCGTCCAGGTCCGCCTCGGTGTCCACAAAGGCGAACCGGGCCAGCAGCCAGCCCTGCACCAAAGCCATACCGCTTCGGCCCAGCAGCAGGCACCAGGCCCCGGTGGACAGCGCCAGCGTCAATACAACAGAGAGCAATATCTTTGCCCAGCCCGGCAGCCTGCGCCGCCGTTTTGGGGTCGTCCTCGCGATCTGTTCCTCCATAAGAAAAGACCTCCTTGCCGGGAAATAAG
>CAZUWQ010000192.1:0-2144 GCA_964624195.1 uncultured Oscillospiraceae bacterium
AAGTACGGCGGCCTCTGCAACCTGCGCATGGACGACACCAACCCCTCCAAGGAGGACGAAGAGTATGTGGACGCCATCCAGGAGGACATCCACTGGCTGGGCTTCGACTGGGGGGACCGGTTCTACTACGCCTCCGACTACTTCGACAAAATGTACGGGTTCGCCGTGGAGCTCATCAAAAAGGGCCTGGCCTATGTGTGCGAGCTGACCCCGGAGCAGTTCAAGGAGTACCGGGGCGACGTGTCCACCCCCGCCCGCTCGCCCTACCGGGACCGGCCTGTCGAGGAGTCCCTGGACCTGTTCGAGCGGATGAAGAACGGGGAGTTCCCCAACGGGGCCATGACCCTCCGGGCCAGGATCGACCTCAGCTCCGGCAACTTCAATATGCGGGACCCGGTGATCTACCGCATCAACCACGCCCATCACCACCGCCAGGGGGACAAGTGGTGTATCTATCCCATGTACGACTTCGCCCACCCCCTGGAGGACGCGCTGGAGGGCATCACCCACTCCCTGTGCTCCCTGGAGTTTGAGAACCACCGGCCCCTGTACGACTGGGTGGTCAACAACGTGTCCATCCCCTATCACAAGCCCCGCCAGATCGAATTCGCGCGGCTGGGCATCAACTACACCGTGATGAGCAAGCGCAAGCTGCGCCAGCTGGTGGAAGAGGGCAGGGTCTCCGGCTGGGACGACCCCCGTATGCCCACCCTGCGCGGCCTGCGCCGCCGGGGCTACACCCCCCGCGCCATCCGCAATTTCTGTGAGCGGGTGGGCGTGGCAAAATCGGACAACACCATTGAATACAGCTTCCTGGAGCACTGCCTCCGGGAGGACCTGAACGACACCGCCCGCCGGGCCATGGTGGTGCTCCGCCCCGTCAAGCTGACCGTCGTCAACTACCCCGTAGGACAGAGCGAGATCTTTCAGGTGGAGAACAACCCCCTCCACCCGGAGCAGGGCGCCCACCCCGTCAGCTTCTCCCGGGAGCTGTGGGTGGAGGCGGAGGACTTTCTGGCCGAGCCCATCCCCAAATACAAGCGCCTGTACCCCGGCGGACCGGAGTGCCGCCTGAAGGGGGCCTACCTCATCAAATGCGTGGGTTATGAGACGGACGAACAGGGCAACGTGACCGAGATCGCCGCCGAGTACGACCCGGACTCCAGGGGCGGCGACCCAGCCGACGGCCGCAAGGTCAAGGGCGCCACCCTCCACTGGGTGGACGCCGCCACCGCCGTGGACGTGGAGGTCCGTCTGTATGACAACCTGTTCTCCGACCCGGAGCCCGACGCCGCCGGCAAGGACTTCATCGCCTGCCTGAACCCCAACTCCCTGGAGGTGCTGGAGGGCTGCAAGGGGGAGGCCTCCCTGGTGGACGCCGACCGCTTCCAGTTCATGCGGCAGGGCTATTTCTGCGCCGACAGCAAGGACAGCCGCCCCGGCCACCTGGTCTTCAACCGCTCCGTGTCCCTCAAGGACAGCTTCAAGCCCTGACCGCCGTATGCCCCCGCGCCAGGGCGTCAGCCGGCGCGCTCCTGGCTGTATTCCAAAACAGCTCCGGTCACCGCGTCGATCGTATACTCGTATTCCACAGCGCCGCTGTAAAACTCCACCTCGTAGACCATAGCGCCGTCCTCCCGATCCAGCTCGACCTTGGAGAAGGCGGCCTCGGAGACGGAGAGGCCGGCGTGCGCGGCGGCGATGGCTTTCGCCCGGTCGGTCCCGATGTATCCGCCGGCGGTCCCGGACCCGGCAGGCTCGGTCGCGGCCACGGGCGGGGCGGTCCGCGCCGCCTCCACGTCCCTGTCCCGGATCGCCCCGGTCACGGCGTCGATCTCATACTCGTACTTGTAGTCCGCGGTATAGAATTCGACGTCGTATACCGCCGCGCCGTCCTCGTAGTCCAGCTCTCCCTTGGTAAAGGTGACCTCGCTCTCAGCGGCCCCGGCGTCGGCCAGCGCGATCCCTTTCGCCTCGTCCAGGCCGATCCGGCCGTCCTCCGTCCGCTCGGAGGCCGCCGGCGCCTGGGTCTCGGGCGTCTGGGCCGCGGACGGCTCGGCTCCGGGGCCGCTTGTCGTGGCGGGCGCTCCGCCCCGCTCGGCGGCGCACGCGCACAGCGCGCACAGGACCAGCGCGGCGCAGAC
>CAZUWQ010000193.1:0-2122 GCA_964624195.1 uncultured Oscillospiraceae bacterium
CCTGTTCTGGAAGACCATGCCCCTGTGGTTCCGGGCGGTGCTGGAGGGTGTGATGAAGGTGGCTATTTTCCTGCTCTATCTGTTCCTGTGCTCCAAATTGAAGGAGATCCGGCGGGTGTTCTCCTACCACGGGGCGGAGCACAAGACCATCTACTGCTATGAAAACGGGCTGGAGCTGACGGTGGAAAATGTGCGTAAGCAGCCCCGGCACCATCCCCGGTGCGGCACCAGCTTCCTGTTCGTGGTCATCGTGGTGTCCATCTTCCTGTCCATCGTGATCTTCACCCCGCTGAAGATCGAGAACACCCTGCTGCGTATGGCGCTGCACCTGCTGCTGCTGCCCGTCATCGTGGGGGTCACCTACGAGTTCAACCGCTATGTGGGCGGGCACGACGGGCCGGTGTGCCGGTTCCTCCGGGCCCCCGGTATGTGGATGCAGAACTTCACCACCTTCGAGCCGGACGACTCCATGATCGAGGTGGGCATTGAGGCGCTGCGGCTGGTGCTGCCCGAGGAAAAGGGCGCGGACCGGTGGTGAGCGCTATGGCGAAGACATATAACGACCTGTATCTGGACGCCCGCCGGGCCCTGAAGGCGGCGGGGGTGGAGCAGGCCCAGCTGGAGGCCAGGGAGCTGTTGTGCCTGGCCGGAGGGAAGGACAGAGAACAGCTGCCGCGGGATATGGCCCTCTACGCGCCGGACGGGGTGGAGGAGCGGTTTCGGGCGCTGATGGACCGCCGCCTGGCGGGGGAGCCGCTGCCCTATCTGCTGGGCGAGTGGGAGTTTTACGGGCTGACCCTGGAGGTCTGCCCCGATGTGCTCATCCCCCGCTCGGACACCGAGACCCTGGCTGAGCGGGGCATTCTGGCCGCCCGTGAGCAGCCGGACCGGGCACGGGTGCTGGACCTGTGCGCCGGCAGCGGCTGCGTGGGGCTGGCGGTGGCGGACAACTGCCCCCGGGCCGAGGTGGTGCTGGCGGACTGGTCGGAGGGCGCTTTGCGGGTGTGCCGGAGGAACATCCTCCGGTGCGCCCTGTCCATGCGGGTGAGCGCGGCCAGGGCGAACGCCCTGGAGGACCCGCCGCCGCTGCTGCGGGACTTTGACGTGATCCTGTGCAATCCCCCCTACATCCCCAGCGGGACGCTGGACGGCCTGGACCGGTCCGTGCGGGACTATGAGCCCCGCGTGGCGCTGGACGGCGGGGAGGACGGCCTGACCTTTTACCGGGCGGTGGCGGAGCGGTGGACGCGGGCGCTGCGCCCCGGCGGTACGCTGTGCTTTGAGGTGGGCTGGGATCAGGCCCCCGACGTGCGGCGCGTTCTGGCCGCTCAGGGCTATGAGGAGATCGGGACCTTCCAGGACGCCGGCGGGAACTGGCGTGTGGTGGAGGGCCGCCGGCCCCTGCCGCCGGAGTCGGCGGAGGGCGCCGCGGAGGAAAATTAAGGTAAAGGATGATTCGGTATGGCAGAGAAGAAACGCACGGTAGAGACCGCGGGCCCGGCAGCGGACAAGAAAAAGGCGCTGGATACCGCCATCGCCCAGATCGAGCGGGACTACGGGAAAGGCTCCATCATGCGGCTGGGGGAGAACTCCCACATCATGGTGGAGTCCATTCCCACCGGCTCCCTGTCGTTGGACATCGCCCTGGGCATCGGCGGCGTGCCCAAGGGGCGCATCATTGAGATCTACGGTCCGGAGTCCTCCGGCAAGACCACTCTGGCCCTGCACATCGTGGCCGAGGCCCAGAAGCGGGGGGGCGAGGTGGCCTTTATCGACGCCGAGCACGCCCTGGACCCCACCTACGCCCGCGCCCTGGGCGTGGACATCGACTCCATGCTGATCTCTCAGCCGGACACCGGCGAGCAGGGGCTGGAGATCTGCGAGGCCCTGGTGCGCTCCGGCGCCATCGACGTGGTGGTGGTGGACTCGGTGGCCGCACTGACTCCACGGGCCGAGATCGAGGGCGACATGGGCGACGCCCATGTGGGCCTGCTGGCCCGGCTGATGAGCCAGGCCCTGCGCAAGCTGGCCGGCTCCATCGCCAAGACCAACTGCATCGTCATCTTCATCAACCAGCTCCGGGAGAAGATCGGCGTCATGTACGGCAACCCGGAGACCACCA
>CAZUWQ010000194.1:0-2117 GCA_964624195.1 uncultured Oscillospiraceae bacterium
AGTAGGTGTAGAAGCCGTTGGCCCGGCGGAGCACGTCGTCCTTCAGGTCCAGCTTATCCACCTGCTCCCGGGTCTTGCCCTCCCGCAGATATTTTTCCTTCAGCAGCCCTGTGGTGTCCAGCCAGAGGGCGCCGTCCTTCTCATAGGTCCAGCCCTTCCCGGTCAGCAGGCCCACTGTTTCCTCCACATAGCCGGTGCTGTGGAGCTCCGATTCCAGAAACCACTGGTCGTACTCGATGCCGTACTTTCTCAGATCGTCTTTCATCTTTGGGATGTTGACCGACAGCCCGTACTCCGAGATGGGGGTCAGCCAGTCGTCCTCCCCCAGGCCCTCCCCCGGCCAGGCGTCCCCGGTCTGGGCCAGAAAGCCCTTTGCCAGTTCCCGGATGTCGTCGCCCTGGTAGCCGTCCTCCGGGAAGGGGTAGTCCTCGTGTCCGGGGGTCAGCTGCATACAGCGGGCATAGATGGACCGGGCGAACTTGTGGATCTGGTTGCCGGCGTCGTTGACGTAGAACTCCTTCCAGGTGTCATAGCCCGCCCGCTTCAGCACGTTGGCCAGGGTGTCCCCCAGCACGCCGCCCCTGGCATTGCCCATATGCATGGGACCGGTCGGGTTGGCGGACACGAATTCCACCATCACCCTCCGCCCCCTGCCCTCGTCGGAGCCGCCGTAGCCCTCCGGGTCGGCCTCCACCGCGGCCAGCACCTCCCCGTACCACCGGGGGGCATAGAAGAAGTTCAAAAAGCCGGGGCCGGCGATCTCAGCCCGCTGGAACAGGGAGCCCTCCAGCTTCAAATGGTCCAGGATGATCCGGGCCACCGCCCTGGGATCTTGCCGCAGCGCCTTGGCCCCCGCCATGGCAAATGAGGAGGCGAAGTCGCCGTTTCTGCTGTCCTTGGGCACCTCCACAGAACCCTTGATGGTCTGGCCGCCGGGCAGCAGCCCCGCTTCGGCGGCCCGCTCATAGGCCGCCTGAGTCAGCTGGGCCACCTGCTCACTGGCGGCCTGGATCAGATTGCTCATTTTCCTTCACACCTATCATTTCGTATACGATCGATCACTGCTTCAGCGCGGGGCTTTTCCGCACATTCATACGGAACTGGTTCCGACCGGCCACTAAGTTGTCGATCTCAATGGCGTAGTCGATCTCCAGATCGCCGCCGCTCTCCCCCACCGTGTTTTTCATCCGGCGGGTGTTCACCCCCACAGACAGGGAGCCGTAGGGCGTCTCATACATGGACAGATGGCGCCGCCCCTCCTCAAAGACCATCTGAGAGTTGATGTTGCCCTCCCGCAGCAGCGTTACCCGCGGGCCGTCGATCTTCAGCACCGTGGTGGTGCCCTCCAGCCCGGTGAGCTCCGTCTCCTGATAGGAGATGGTGTAGCCCCCCCGGTCGTCCCGCGCCAGACGGCCGGCGGTGACCAGCTCCATCTCATCGGCGCCGCTCTCCTCGTACAGTTGTTTTCCCTTGATGGAAATGATCACATTGTCTCTCATAGCTCTGTTCCTCTAATATACGGTGATGTCGATCCGCTCCACGTCGGGCCCCACGTCCTCCCCCAAGAAGGCCGAGGCCAGCGCGGCGAAATTGTCCACGGCATCGCTGACAAAATACCGGCGGCGGCCCGCTCCCCGGCGGTCCGTTCTCTGCCCCCGTCCGGCCAGCTGGGCGGATACCCACCGGGCGCACTGAGCGCCCACATCCACCAGCGTCACCTCCGGCCCCATAAAACCGGCGATGACCCCTTTCAGCAGCGGGTAGTGGGTGCAGCCCAGGATCAGGGTGTCCACCCCCCGATCCTTCAGCGGTGCCAGATACTCCGCCGTCACCGTCTCCGCCACGACGTCCCCCGGCTGACTGCGGCCCGCCTCCACCAGCGGCACCAGCAGCGGGCAGGCCTTGGCGAACACGCCGACCTCCGGCCGCAAAGCGGCCATAGCCCGCTCATAGGCGCCGGTGCGGATGCTCGCCTGAGTGCCGATGAGCCCCACCTTCCCGTTTCGGGTCAGCTGGGCGGCGGCTCTCGCTGCCGGCTCCACCACCCCGAACAGGGGCACGGCGCACTCCTGCCGCAGCGTCTCCAGCGCGGTGGTGGACACCGTGCCGCAGGCGAT
>CAZUWQ010000195.1:0-2100 GCA_964624195.1 uncultured Oscillospiraceae bacterium
TTCTTGCGCTCCTTCATACGAGGGTCGCGGGTGAGGAAGCCGGCGGCCTTCAGGGAGGCGCGGAACTCGGGGTCCATCTCCAGCAGGGCGCGGGAGATGCCGTGGCGCAGGGCGCCGGCCTGGCCGGTGACGCCGCCGCCGGTGACGGTGGCGACCACGTCCACCCTGCCCAGGGTGTTGGTGGTGTTCAGCGGCTGGCGGACCACCATCTTCAGGGTCTCCAGGCCGAAATAATCCTCGATGTCGCGGCCGTTGATGGTGATGGAGCCGCTGCCGTTAGGGAACAGATGGACGCGGGCTACGGAGGACTTCCGGCGGCCGGTGCCATAGTGATAGGGCTTCTTGCTCTTGTACATGGTCAGTTACCTCCTTATACCGCGGTCCAGGGCTCGGGCTTCTGAGCGGCGTGCTTGTGCTCGGCGCCCCGATAGATCTTCAGCCGGGTCAGAGAGTCCTTGGTGATGATGTTCCGGGGCATCATGCCGCGGATGGCTACCCGCATGGCCAGCTCGGGCTTTTCCTGCATCAGGATGCGGTACTTGGTCTCTTTCAGACCGCCCACGTAGCCGGAGTGGGTGCGGTAATACTTCTGCTCCGTCTTCTTGCCGGTGAGGACGGCCTTCTCGGCGTTGATGATGACCACGAAGTCACCGCAGTCGGCGTGGGGGGTGTACTCGGGCTTGTGCTTGCCCCGCAGCAGCACGGCGGCGGCGGCGGCAGTCTTGCCCAGAGGCTTGTCGGCGGCATCGAGTACATACCACTTGCGCTCGATGTTACCTTTGTTTGCCATAAAGGTAGACATGATCGGTTTCCTCCATTTATGATGATTTCTCTTTGAAAACGTGTAATACCGCTTCCTGATAAAAGCCTTAAAAAGTTTTTATCGCGGCGCGCTATGGCGCCAGGAAAAGTATTGACAACATTTTTGGCGGCTGCGCCGCCGGACCGCTCGCACGGCCCAATAAAACGATCCAATCGTTTTAAGCGCGCCGCTTTACAAGCAGGCGCAGGTTGTATTATAATGCGATTGTTTCCAAGTGTCAACCAAAATCGGAATATTTTTTATGTTTTTCGTTAATTGCTCATTTGAACGCTCTTTTTTGCATGAATACTCTTGTTTTCTCGTTTCGATTTTACGGTTTGGAGGCGGCTGCATGAAATTGATCGTATCCCATCTGCGGCGGTGTATCGAGGATTATGACATGATCCGGCCGGGGGACCGGATCGCCGTTGGGGTGTCTGGAGGCAAGGACTCCCTGGTGCTGCTGTGCGCCATGGCGAAGCTGCGGGAGTTTTACCCGGTGCCCTTTGAGCTCCACGCCATCACCGTCCACCCGGGGGCGCCGGAGATGGATTTCGGTCCGGTGGCGGAGCTGTGCGATGAGCTGGCGGTGCCCTATCATCTGGTCCGGACGGAGATCTTTCCCATTATTTTCGATTTGCGGAAAGAGAAAAACCCCTGCTCCATGTGCGCCAAGATGCGCCGGGGGGCCATCCATAACGCCATGAAGGAGCTGGGGTTGAATAAGATCGCGCTGGGCCACCACTTTGACGACGCGGTGGAGACCTTCTTTCTGTCCCTGTTCTACGAGGGGCGGCTGTCCTGCTTCCAGCCGGTGACCTGGCTGGACCGGGCGGGCATCACCCAGATCCGGCCCCTGCTGTACTGCGGGGAGGGGATGATCCGCAATGCTGCCGTCCGAAATGGGCTGCCCATTGTCCACAACCCCTGCCCCGCCGACGGCAATACCCGACGGCAGGAGGTGAAGGAGCTGATCGCCAGACTGTCCGGGGACTATCCACGGCTGAAGGACTATGTGTTTGGGGCCATGCAGCGGCTGCCCCTGCCGGAGTGGGAGCCCAGGCCAAGGGGACGCCGGCGCGGGACGGAGGCGAAGGGGTAGATACGGTCAGGGCCCATCCGGCGGGTCCAGGCGTGTGGCGTCGGTCTCCGGGGCGTTCAGGTCCAGCAGGAAGACAGTGAGGCGCCGGGACATGGCGTAGTTCAGGGTGTATCGGGTGCCGCCGGGGGTGCCGTCGAAAACGGCCAGGATGGCGGAGGAGCGGTCCACCATGTAGCGGTCCCGGCGGAGCATACAG
>CAZUWQ010000196.1:0-2075 GCA_964624195.1 uncultured Oscillospiraceae bacterium
ATTATCAGCCGGTTGGAGCGCTGGGGGGAGAAGAAGCTCAACGCCTACGAGTACAAATAGGGGGGCGGCGCGGTGCTTGAGATCAGACAACTGAAAAAGTCCTTCGGCGGGCAGGAGATCTTAAAGGGGATCGACCTGACCGTGGAGAAGGGGGACGTAGTCGCCATCCTCGGCCCCAGCGGGGCGGGCAAGACCACCCTCCTGCGCTGTATCGATCTTCTGGAGACCGCAGACAGCGGGGAGATGACCTTTGACGGCGTATCCTACGACCTGGGCCGGATGGCAAAGCAGGACGTTCTGGCCCTGCGGCAAAAAACCGGCTTCGTGTTCCAGAGCTACAACCTGTTTCGCAATAAGACCGCCCTGCAAAATGTTACAGAGGGGCTTATCACGGCCCGGAAAATGCGCCGGCGGGAGGCCGAGGCCATCGGCATAAGGACGCTGGAGCGGGTGGGCATGGCGGATAAGGCCGGCGCCTATCCCAGCCAGCTCTCCGGCGGTCAGCAGCAGCGGGTGGCCATCGCCCGGGCCATGGCCACGGAGCCGGAGATCATCTATTTTGACGAGCCCACCTCCGCCCTGGACCCGGAGCTCACCGGGGAGGTGCTGGAGGTCATGCGGGACCTGGCCCGGAGCGGTATGACCATGCTGGTGGTTACCCATGAGTTGGGCTTTGCCGGAAACGCCGCCAACAAGGTGGTATTCATGGAGCGGGGCGCGGTGGTGGAAGCCGCGCCCGCCCGGGACTTCTTTGCCCACCCTCAAACGGACCGGGCCAAGGAATTCCTGCGGATCCTTGACCAGGATAGAAGGGAGAATGACCAATGAAAAAGTGGATCTCAGTCCTTGCCGCGCTCTCGCTCATGCTGTGTCTGTTCGCCGCCTGCGCCGGCGGCTCCTCCGACAGCGGCGACCTGCTCGCCACCGTGAAGGAGAGGGGAGAGCTGATCATCGGCACCGAGGGCACCTGGGCGCCCTGGACCTACCATGACGAGACGGACACCCTGGTGGGCTTCGACATCGAGGTGGCCCAGGCCGTGTGTGAGAAGCTGGGCGTCAAGGCCACCTTTGTGGAAGGGGAGTGGGACAGCCTCCTGATGGGGCTGGAGAGCGGGATGTATGACACCATGGCCAACGGCGTCAACGTCACTCCGGACCGCAGCGAGAAGTTCGACTTCTCCTCCGCCTATGCCTATTCCCGCACCGCCATCATGGTCCGGGCCGACGATGATCGCATCCACTCCTTTGAGGACCTGGAGGGCATGACCACAGCCAATACCATTTCGTCCACCTACGCAGCCGTGGCCGAGCGCTACGGCGCCAAGGTCACCGGCGTGGACGACCTGAACCAGACCATCGAGCTGCTGCTCCAGGGCCGCATCGACGCCACGCTGAACGACGAGGTCACCTACCTGGACTACATCACCCAGCACCCGGACGCCAATATTAAGGTAGCGGCCTACAGCGAGGAGGCCGACGTCATCGCCATGCCGCTGCGCAAGGGCGACGAGACGGCGGCCCTTCGCGCCGAGCTCGACAAGGCCCTGGAGGAGCTGAGAGAGGACGGGACCTTGAGCGAGTTGTCCATCAAGTATTTCGGGGTCGATCTCACGCGGGGAGAGTGAGAGCCTGTTTAAGCTCCCCCGACGCGCGCTGCCTGTGCGCTTTTTCCCCCTGCCCCGCCGCTTCTCTTTGCCCTCTCTGCCGGGCGGAGGACCCGGCACATCCGGCATATGTCGAGGCTCCAGACAGGCGCCGGGGCCGGGGGAGCGTCACAAATTTTGCCTTAAAATTTGTTTTACCCCTTGCATTCCGGCAAGCAATATGGTAATATACTCAAGGCAACGCCGTGCGATTGCGTCTGCGGCGCTTTGCGGAAGTTTTGTGGCATAAACGCATTGCAAAAGCTTGAAATACACCGGGTATTCCCGCGCTTTTTCGCCTTTTCCTGCCGCGAAATTTCTCGCAGATCGCGCTTGCCGAATTATGCGGTGTTGCTTTAAGGCTCGCTTGAGTATAGATCCGGGTGTGGCGAAGTTTGGTATCGCGCTTGACTGGGGGTCAAGAGGCCGCAG
>CAZUWQ010000197.1:0-2061 GCA_964624195.1 uncultured Oscillospiraceae bacterium
TTTTTCACGGTGGTCTCGGCGCGCCGGCCGCCGAACTCGCCGTCTACGGTCCAGGCCACGGGCTGGTCGGAGCGGAAGGTGACCCGGCCGGCGGTGAGCGCCGTCACGGCGCCGTCCCGGGGGAACTCCTGAGTGGAGAAGGCGGCCAGAATGGACTGCCAGTCCTTTGGGGTGCGGGGCGGGCGGACCAGCAGCACCTCAAACTTGCCATCGTCCAGCTTTACCTTGTCTTTTGGCAGGTTCATCAGGCCGCCCACCGAGATGGTGTTGGACACCATGCCGTAGATAAAGTCGCCGTCGACACGGTGGCCGTCGTCGGCGACCACCTCCATATGGTAGCTGGGCACGTTGGCCAGCCGGCCGGCACCCTCTAAGACGTAGGCAAAGTGGCCCAGCAGGTTTTTACTGGTCTGAGGGGTGGAGTAGGACACGTCGGTAAACAGGCCGAAGGCGGTGACATAGGTAAAGAGGCGGCCGCCGGAATCCCCAATGTCGATGGGGCGGGGGACGCCGCCGCAGGCGGTCTCCGCCAGCTTGCCCGCCCCCTTGGGGAGGTCCAGGTTGCGGGAGAAGTCGTTGGTGGAGCCGGCGGGGATGTAGCCGACCGTGGGGCGCCGGTCCGCCGGCAGGGTCAGCAGGCCGCAGACGGTCTCGTTCAGCGTCCCGTCGCCGCCGCAGCACACGACGCGGTCGTAAGAGCCGCCCAGACGGGCGGCGGCGTCGGTCGCGTCCCCCCGGGACTGGGTGGGGTGCGCGGTGATCTCATAGCCCTGGCGGGAAAATACGTCCAGCACGTCGGCCAGCATGGTCCGGACCCTCTGGCGGCCGGCCTTGGGGTTGTAGATAAAAAGCAGGCGTTTCATAGTGATCTCCATCCACAGTCAAGCTGAAGGGCATCCATCCTGCCCATATAACAGAGATTATAGCCAAAGCGGAGAGAGAATACAATAAACATTCTGTGAATAAAACCGGGTCTGCCCCAAAGGGCAGACCCGGTCAGCGCGTCAGTCAGTGGAATTTTTTCAGGGCCTCCGCGTCCCTGGCCTTCTGTTCCTCGATAGCCTGGGCCAGCAGCATATCCTTCACCTTCATCAGTCTGGTGGTGGTGGAGCGGTCGTTTTCGTCCAGCTTCATGGAGATATAGCGAATGGACTCCTCCGTCTGAGGAATGACCACATATTCCAGGGCGTTGACCCGGCGGCGGGTCTTTTCGATCTCCTCGGCCAGCAGCTGGGCGGCCTTTTCGATCTGGGCCAGCCGCAACAGGGACTGGACCACCTCGCCCAGGGCCTCCACGGCGTCGTCCAGTTCGCCGGAGGTGTTGGCGAAGCCGTAGGGGAAGATGTCGCCGGAGTCGCTGGTACGGGTCTTGTAGTGGTAGGTGGGGACGTTTACGCTCATGATGTTGCGGAAGGTCATGTCCACCTCCACGCTCTGCTTGGGATACATCAGCGCCTGCTCCATGGCCGCGCCGCTCATGAGGGCGGAGGCCACGGTGAAGGAGCCGTGGACCCGCATCAGATCCCGTTCCACCTCCGTCCGGAGCTGGCGCACCTCCCGGACGGTGTCCAGGAACTGCTTCATCAGCTCGTCCCGCTTGTCCTTCAGCAGTTTGTGGCCCCGCTGGGCGGTTTTCAGCTTTCCCTTCAGCCGGGTCAGCTCCATTCGGGTGGGATTGACAACAGTCGCCGCCATGACTTATCCCTCCTTCTTGGGAAGGTACTTGTCGATGTGCTGCTGCTTGATCCGCTTCAGCTCCGAGGTGGGCAGGATGGACAGCAGCTCCCAGCCCAGGTCCAGCGTCTCCTCGATGGAGCGGTTCTCCTCATAGCCCTGGTTGACATAACGCTTTTCAAACTCGTCGGCAAACTTGGCGTACAGCAGGTCCGTGGGGGTCAGGGCCGCCTCGCCCAGGATGGACATCAGCTCCTTGTTGTCCTTGCCGGTGGAGTAGGCGGCAAAGAGCTGGTTCATGGTGTCGGCGTGGTCCTCCCTGGTCTTGCCCGCGCCGATGCCCTTGTCCTTCAGACGGGACAGGGAGGGCAGCACGTCCACCGGGGG
>CAZUWQ010000198.1:0-2043 GCA_964624195.1 uncultured Oscillospiraceae bacterium
CGGACCGGCTGCGGATGGCAGAGCGGTATTGACACCGATTTGAAAAATGTGTATATTGTATTTTAAGGTGCATGGTGAGCAGCCCGTGCGGGTTCCCTGTGCTGACGCGCCGTCAATACGGCCTGAACAGACCCGGCGCGCCATAAAATGGCGAGACCTTGCCGCGATCTTTCACGGTCGGGTCTCGCTTTTTTGCGGTTGAAATGAGGGAAAGAAGATGCGTTTTGAGACCGTCGCCCTGTTCATCGTCAGGCTGCTGGCCGGGACAGGTATTTTCCTGGTGGGCGTCCACCTGCTGACGGAAAATATCGAGCAGCTGGCCACCGGGAAGATCCGCGATCTGTTCGGCCGGACGGCGGACAAGCGGCTGGTGAACGTGGGTATCGGCGCGGGCGCCACTGCCCTCATTCAGAGCTCAGGCGTCACCACGGTGCTGATCGTGGGCTTTGTCAACGTGGGGGTCATCGACCTCTATCAGGCCACGGCCATGATCATGGGCGCCAATATCGGCACCACCATCACCGCCCAGATCGCCGCTCTCAGCGCGTTTCCCATCACCACCTATGTGCAGGTCTTCATCTTTGTCGGCATTATGATGACCATGGTGTGCAAGCGGGAGCGGATAAAGCGGACGGGCTTCATCTTGGCCGGCCTGGGGCTGGTGTTCGCGGGCCTGGGCGTGATGTCGGAGGCCATGAAGGTCAACCGGGACGGCATCCAGGCTCTGTTTGAGACGGTGAGCAACCCCTTTCTGCTGCTGTTCATCGGCGCGTTTCTCACCGCCCTGGTCCAGTCCAGCTCGGCCACTACGTCGGTCATCATCGCCATGTCGGTGGCGGGGCTGGTCATCGGCAGCGGCGGCAACGAGGTGCTGTTCATCATTCTGGGCACCAACATCGGCTCCTGCGTGACGGCGCTCATGTCCTCCTTCGGCGCCAACGCCAACGCTAAACGGGCGGGTCTCATCCATCTGCTGTTCAACACCTTCGGCTCGGTGATCTTCTTTGTTCTGCTGATGTGCTGGCCCTCCTTTATGGAGGTGACCTTCCAGCGGTGGTTTTCCGCCGCCGCCACTCAGATCGCCATGTTCCACACGTTCTTCAATCTGGTCTGTACCATTCTGTTCCTCCCGTTCTGCAAGGTCTTCGTGAAGATCTCGGAGCGGCTGATCCGGGAGAAGGAGCAGGCCAGGCCGGAGACGAAGCTGGACGAGCGTATGCTGGCCACCCCTTCGCTGGCCCTCAGCCAGTTGGAGCAGGAGTCCATCCTGCTGACCGACGTGGCTATGGACGCGTTCCGCACCGCCTACCGCGCCTTTGCTCAGAAGGACGTCTCGCTCATCGCCCCGGCCCAGGAGAAGATGGAAAAGGCCAACGGTATTTACCGCGGCACGGTCAATTATCTGGTCCGGCTGTCCGCTCAGAGCGGTCTGGCCGAGGAAAAGCAGATCACCGACCTCCACAGCAGCCTGGGCGACATCATGCGTATCGCGGAGATCGCGGACAACTTCACCAAATACGCCCGGCACACCAAGGAGCAAAATCTGGACTTCTCCGAGTCCAGCCGCCGGGAGGTGGACGAGATGGAGGGGCGGCTGGAGGAGCTCTATGGACTGACCCGCCGGCTGCTGGGAGAGAAGGACGCCGCGCTGCTGCCTGAGATCGACCGGGTGGAGGAGCAGATCGACGCCGATCGGAAGCGCCTGATCGACGCCCACATCCGCCGACTGGAGCAGGGCAAGTGCAAGCCGGACTGCAGCGGCATTTTCATCAACCTGGTGTCCAACCTGGAGCGCCTTGGCGACCACCTGACCTATATCGCCTATACCGCCGCCGGGGTGAGCGAGGAGCTGGTGAAGTGAGCGCCGAACTGCTTATGTAAGGATGTGCCTGCTTTGCAACGGGCCTTGCTACCTATGCCGCTCTGCTTTGGGCGTTTCGTTGGGAACGCGGACGATGATCTCATCCGGACCGCAGTCCAACGCCTCGCAGATCAGATCAAGATGTTCGAGGTTGACCCGGTCGGCAAAGTCGTGGTACAAGT
>CAZUWQ010000199.1:0-2006 GCA_964624195.1 uncultured Oscillospiraceae bacterium
ACCTTCACCTTGGGCTCCGTGCCGGAGGGCCGGACGATGACGGAGGTGCCGTCCGCCAGCTCGTAGCGCAGCACGTTGGAGCCGGACAGCTCCATGGAGCTCCTGACCCCGGTGGCGGCGTCCACCACGCTGCCGTCCTGATAGTCCTTCCGCTGGACCACAGCGGCGCCGCCGATCTCCGCGGGCGGGTCTTCCCGCAGATCAGCCATGAGCGCGGCCATCTTTTTCAGCCCGTCCAGGCCGGGCATCACCAGGTTCAGGGTGCGCTCACCGTAGTTGCCGTACTTTTCATACAGGGCCAGCAGCGCGTCATACAGGGTCATGCCCTGACCGGCATACCAGGCCGCCATCTCGGTGAGGGACAGGGCGGCGGTCACCGCGTCCTTGTCCCGCACATAATCGCCCAGCATATAGCCGAAGGACTCCTCATAGGCGAAAATGACCTTGCCCTCCCCGGCGCCCTCCAGCTTGTCCTTCTTCTCCGCCAAGAATTTGAACCCGGTAAAGGTGTCATAGCACTTCAAGCCGTTGACCTCCGCCACCTTGCGCGCCATCTCGGTAGTGACGATAGTCTTCAGGACCACGGGGTTTCGCGGCATCTTGCCCGCGCGCTTCTTGGCGCCGATGAGATAGTCCAGCAGCAGCACGCCGGTCTGGTTGCCGGACAGCACCTTGTATTCGCCGTCGGACGTGCGCACCATGATGCCCACCCGGTCCGCGTCCGGGTCGGAGCCCAGGATGAAGTCGGCGCCGTTCTCCCTGGCAAGCTTCACCGCCAGCTCGAAGCCCTCCGGATTCTCCGGGTTGGGGGACACCACCGTGGGAAAGTTGCCGTCGATGACCATCTGCTCAGGCACGCAGATCACGTGCTTCATGCCCAGCCGCTTCAGGGCCTCTGGAATCAGCTTGTAGCCGGTGCCGTGGAAGGGGGTGTACACCATCTTGAAGGTGTCCGCCACCTTCTCCACCGCCGCCCGGTCGTTCACCTGGCCCATGACGTTGGACAGGAATTTCTCGTCCGTCTCCGCCCCCATGAGGGTGACGCGGCCCTCCGCCACGGCCCTGTCATAGTCCATGGTCTTCACGCAGTCGAACACGTCCAGCTCCCGCATTTTGGCGGCCACCCTGCCGGCGGGGCCGGGGGGAAGCTGGGCGCCGTCGGACCAGTATACCTTATAGCCGTTGTACTCCTTGGGATTGTGGCTGGCGGTGATGTTGATGCCGGCGATACAGCCGTACTCCCGGATGGCAAAGGACAGCTCCGGCGTGGGCCGCAGGGACTCAAACAGGCGCACCCTGATGCCGTTGGCGGCCATGACGCAGGCGGCCTCCCGGGCAAACACGTTGGAGTTGTTGCGGCAGTCGAAGCAGATGGCGACGCCCTTCGCCGCCGCCTCCGGCCCCTCCTCCACGATCACCTGGGCAAAGGCCTGGGTAGCGTGGCGGATGACGTGGACGTTCATGCGGTACAGGCCCACCCCCATGGTGCCCCGCAATCCAGCGGTGCCGAACTCCAGTTGGGAAAAGAACCGGGACTCGATCTCCTTCTCGTCCCCGGCGATGGCGGCCAGCTCTGCCTTCTCCGCCGCGCTGAGGGCGGGAGCGTTGAGCCAGTGCTGATAGGTTTCCCGGTATGTCATATGGTTTCCTCCTCTTGTTCTTCCTCGGCGGGATCCGCCGGCGTATCCTTCTCTCCGCTGTTGGAAATATTGTACCATATCTTTTCGCAAAATACAATTCGATTTGGGTAGTATTTTCGCGCTCTATCCGGTATAATTGTTTAACAAGTTAAAGCAAAGGAGTGAACGTCATGCTGAACACCGTCATCCCCGCGGGGTATTCTCCCTGCCTGAACCTGTATGACACGCAAAAGGCCATCGGCCTGCTGAAGCGGCTGTTTGAGGACAGTCTCGGAGGCGCCCTCCATCTGCGCCGGGTGTCCGCCCCCCTCTTTGTGGAGGCGTCCACCGGCCTGAACGACGATCTGAACGGCGTGGAGCGGGCGG
>CAZUWQ010000200.1:0-1986 GCA_964624195.1 uncultured Oscillospiraceae bacterium
CTCCGTCTGGGCGTGGTTGATCTGGAAAAAGGAGGGGACGGACAGGCGGTAAGTGTGGCCGCACAGGGTCTCCTCCAGCCAGTCCCGGCCCCAGAGGACGCGATACTCCCGGCCCAGGATCACGTTGGTCTTTCGGGTGTTGACGGACAGCGCCAGCCCCGCCAGACCGGGGGCAGCGGCGCGGAGAGCGGCGAGCAGCTCGTCCCCGTGGGGGATGGACCTGCCGTTGACCACCAGACAGCACAGCGTCTCTCCGGCCTGGTTGGTGCGGAGATACAGGTGCCGGAGCAGGCCTTGGCCTGTTTTTTCATCATAGGCCGGGACGTGAAACCGCTCCATCCAGCCCTTGACGGCGGCGCGGCAGGCGGCGTCCGTCTCCGGCTGGAGCAGGCAGTCGTCGATATCCACCACCTGATGGGTGCGGCCCCGGTAGTACCCGATG
The DNA here is from genome assembly GCA_964624195.1 of uncultured Oscillospiraceae bacterium. Classification (GTDB taxonomy): domain Bacteria; phylum Bacillota; class Clostridia; order Oscillospirales; family Oscillospiraceae; genus Enterenecus. Next base: position 443 of record CAZUWQ010000200.1, read on the forward strand.
GCCCCGTCGGCCACGGGGAATTGGACCTTGTTGCGGTAGCGGGCGGGGTCCTCCGCCCCATGGATGACGGGCACGGGAAGGGACACGCCGCCCACCCGGGCCAGGGCGTCCTCCACCCGGAGACGCTTGGCCTCCAGCTCTTCGGCGTAGTCCATGTGCCGGAACTGGCAGCCGCCGCAGACGCCGTAATAGGGGCAGTCGGGCTCCCGGCGGCAGGGGGAGGGCCGGAGCAGGGCCTGGATATGGCCCCAGGCGGCGCTGTGGCCCACGTGCTCGATATACACGTCGGCCTCCTCGCCCCGAATGGCCCCCTTGACAAAGACGGCCATGCCCTCCACACGGGCTACGGCGGAGCCGTCGCTGGCGTAGCCCTCCATCCGGGCGCGATAGGTCTTTCCCTCCTGAACAGGCACGGTCCCACCGCCTTCCTTTACAGTTGATTTATTGTAACGTATCGGGAGAAGAAAAGCAATGGAGAGATCCCGCACACGGCGGCGGGCGGCGCGAATTTTTGGGCGGATAATAAAAAGTTAACAATTATGTGATGATTTTTCCCGCTGAATATGGTATGATTACACAAACCGGGGAACCTGGAAAGGAGGTCGGTTTGTGAACGTTATATCCCTGTTGACGCCCAAGGCCCAAGTGACGTACCTGTATGAGGACTGCACCATCCGCCAGGGGCTGGAAAAGCTGCAGGCCCACGGCTATACCGCCATCCCTGTGCTGTCCCGGGACGGCAGTTATGTGGGCACGGTGAGCGAGGGAGATTTTTTGTGGTATTTTCTGGACGAGACTGAGATACCGGTGAAGACGCTGGTCCGTTTTCCCATGCGGGAGGTGATGCGGGAGGACTTCAACCCGGCGGTGAGCGTGCGGGTATCCATGGAGGAACTGCTGGAGCGGGCCAAGCGGCAGAGCTTCATCCCCGTGGTGGACGACCGGGGAGCCTTTGTGGGCATCGTCACCCGGCAGACTATTATGGGCCGGCTCACCATGCCGCGCTCCGAGGCGATCCGCAGGCCGGAACAGCTTGCCGTCTCCGCTATGCGCGCATAGAGAGAAAAATACACGCGGGGGGCCGCCGTCGGCGGCCCCCCGCGTCTTGTTCAGGCGTCCTTTTCCCGCTGCTTGTGGAGCTTGTGCAGCTCTTTCTTGCGGCGGTTGGAGAAGCGCTCCTCCTCGCTGTAGATACAGCCGCAGTATTTCTGCATATAGAGGCCCAGAGCGCGGGCCTCCTCCTGACCCTCCCGGAACCGGGGGCGGAAGTCATAGGGCACGAACTCCACCCCGTACTGCCCGCCCATCCGGGCGCCGGTGGCGCAGATCAGATCCCGGTCCTGGTAGGGGGAGATGAGCAGGGTGGTGGAGAAGCGGGCAAAGCCGTGCTGAACGGCGTATTGGGCCGCCTCCTCCAGCCGGCGGGCGTAGCACCAGCCGCACCGGTGATCGCAATCGGACGCTACGGCGGCGGTGAACTGGCGCAGGCCGTAATCATCCTTCTCCCGCAGGTCCAGGCCGATGTCCCGGGCGTATTGCCGCAG
>CAZUWQ010000201.1:0-1986 GCA_964624195.1 uncultured Oscillospiraceae bacterium
CTTCTGGGGCCGTTCTGCGACTATATTCTGATGGGCGTCGGCCTCATGGATCTCCTTCGCCTCGAAGGTGTCCACGATCTCGGCCTCCACGCCGTCGGGACCCACGGGGAAGGCGCCCTTCAGACCGGAGATGCCCTCCACGGTGACGCCGGCGCGGGGGAACTCGTCCACCTTGAACTCCACCGTCTCCTTCTTCTTCTTGATCATGACGGGGACGATCTCGTCGTCAAACTTGCCGGCCTTCTGGGCGGCCTCGGTCTTGTTCTGAGAGCTGGCGGCGAACTCGTCCAGCTCCTGGCGGGTGATGCCCCACTTGTCGCAGATGTTCTCGGCGGTGGTGCCCATGTGGTAGTTGTTGTAGGCGTCCCACAGGCCGTCCTTGATCATGGTGTCAACGACCTTCTTGTCGCCCATGCGGGCGCCCCAGCGCTCATTGAGCAGGGCATAGGGAGCGGCGGACATATTCTCGGTGCCGCCGGCCACGATCACGTCGGCGTCGCCGCACAGAATGGCGCGGGCGCCCTCAATGACGGACTTCATGCCGGAGCCGCACACCATGCCGACGGTGTAGGCGGGAACGGAGTAGGGGATGCCGGCCTTGACCTCCACCTGACGGGCCACGTTCTGGCCCTGGGCGGCGGTGAGGATGCAGCCGAACATCAGCTCGTCCACCTGCTCGGGCTTCACGCCGCCGCGCTTCAGGACTTCCTTGACCACCGCGGCGCCCAGGTCGGCGGCAGACACATCCTTCAGAGAGCCGCCGAAGGAGCCGACGGCGGTACGGCAGCAGTTTACGACATAGACTTCTTTCATGACACATGACCTCCAAGATTTTGATGTTGGAAAGGAAACCGATCATCTACGAAAATTATATACCGGGACAACAAAAAAATCAACAGGCGCAAGGCCGCTTTTTAGGAAAAGAGCATAATTTTTTTGCGCACGGTGAGGAAAAAACGACAAAAAACCGGGCTTTGTCTATCTTTTGACGAAGAAACGGACCGGAGCGGCTCAGCGGCCAAAACGAAAAAGGGGGACGGGCATTGATGCCCGTCCCCCGGGGAACAGCGCGTTATTTTCTGATGGCGCGGCGGACGGCCTTCTCGATCTCGCACACGATGACCGGCGCGACGGAGAGGACCAGGACGCAGAGCCACTCGACGGGGCTCAGGGAGCAGACGTTGAACACGCCCTGGAGGAAGGGGATCAGCAGGACCGCCAGCTGCATGATGACGCCCACCACGAAGGCCTTGTTCATGGCGGGGTTGGAGAACACGCCGATCTGGAAGATGGAGCGGTCCTCGCTGCGCACGTCGAAGGCGTGGAAAAGCTGGCACAGGGTCAGGGTGGCGAAGGCCATGGTGTTGGCGGTGGCGTCCGCCAGGGTGGGGTCGCTGAGTATGTACTCGCCCAGGTAGTAGGCCGACAGGGTGAGCACGCCCACCATCACCCCCTGCCAGGCCAGCCGGAGGGAGAAGGCGCGGTTGAACAGGGACTCCCTGGAGGAGCGGGGCTTCTCCCGCATGACGCTGGACTCCACCGGCTCCATGCCCAGGGCCAGGGCGGGCAGCGAGTCGGTGACCAGATTCAGCCACAAAAGCTGCACCGGCACCAGGGGCGCCTGGTGGAAGTTGAACAGGGTTGCCAGGAACAGAGTGATGATCTCGCCAATGTTGCAGGACAGCAGATAGTGGATGGCCTTTTTGATGTTGGAGTAGATGCCCCGGCCCTGCTCCACGGCGTGGACGATGGTGGCAAAGTTGTCGTCGGTGAGGATCATGTCCGCCGCGCCCTTGGCCACGTCGGTGCCGGTGATACCCATGGCGCAGCCGATGTCGGCAACCTTGAGGGCGGGGGCGTCGTTGACGCCGTCGCCGGTCATGGCGACCACCATGCCCTGCTTCTGCCACGCCTTGACGATGCGCATTTTATGCTCCGGGGACACCCGGGCGTAGACGGCGAATTTGTCCACGTCCTGCTCCAGCA
>CAZUWQ010000202.1:0-1984 GCA_964624195.1 uncultured Oscillospiraceae bacterium
AAGGTGAGCCCGTTGGCGCCGATCCGGTAGGCGCGGCCCTTCAATGGGCCGGACAAGCAGGTCAGCTTTAAGGAACCGGAAGGAGGATCGCCGCCTTGCCTGCAGGCCGGCTCCGGGGGCGGAGGATCTCCGCCGCGGCCAGGGATGCGGATATCCTGCCTGACCAGAAAAATGGCAATGGTGAAGGCGACGGCCAGCAGGATAGGCAGACTCAGGTGGAGCAGAGCGCTGACAGCGCAGCACAGCATTCCCAGCTGGCCAAGCTCCGGCTTGCGCATATACCGGCCCACAAAAAGGGGGACCAGTCCGATGACGGTGCCGACGATCAGGCGGACAAGTACGGCGACAAAAAAATCTCCCATGGTTTTCGCCTCGATATTTGTGGTATGATTGGTTTTATTATCCACACTTTAGCATAGCGCCTTTATCCGAAAGTCCATGCGGTTTCCAGACCCGGTGTGCCGCGCCGGGTCTGTGTGATATCCATGACTGTGTCGTTGGAAAGATCTCTGCCGGACCCTCCGTGGCGTTGGCCTTGAACGCCATCTGGGCGGCCGCGGGCTTCGCCCGCTCCAAGGCCTGTTCAAGAGGATCGGGGCCGCAGTTGATTTGCTCCATTGACAGCGGGGCGCAATTTGGTTAATATAGTGTGTACGAATTTTTCGTTTACTTTGAATGTGGGGACGGGCGGCACTTCGGCTCGGCCCCGCAAGGAGGGTATGAAATTGAAAACGACCCGTATCACCGAAACCGTGCTGCGCGACGCCCAGCAGTCGCTGATCGCGACCCGGATGCCGCTGAGCGACTTCGAGCCCATCCTGTCCGAGATGGACAAGGCCGGGTACTACTCCGTGGAGTGCTGGGGCGGGGCCACCTTCGACTCCTGCCTGCGCTACCTGGACGAGGACCCGTGGGAGCGTCTGCGCAGGATCCGTGCGGCCATGCCCAACACCAGGCTGCAAATGCTCCTGCGCGGCCAGAACCTGCTGGGCTACAAGCACTACCACGACGATGTGGTGGAGAAGTTTGTCCAGCTCTCCATCAAAAACGGCATCGACGTGATCCGTATCTTCGACGCGCTCAACGACTTCCGCAACATCGCCACCGCTCTGGAGGCCACCAAGAAGTACGCCACCGAACGCACCGTTGCCTCCGGGTGCATCTCCTACACCCAAAGCCCCGTCCACACGGTGGAGAAGTATGTGGAAATGTGCAAGCAGCTCAAGGAGATGGGCTTTGACACCATCTGCCTGAAGGATATGGCCGGCACCATGAGCCCCTGGGAGGCCGAGCACCTCATCAAGGGCATCAAGGACGCCATCGGTGACGTGCCGCTCGTGCTGCACACCCACTGCACCACCGGTATGGCCTACATGACCCTGACCAAGGCCATCGAGTCCGGCGTGGACGTGATCGACTGCGCCACCTCCTGTATGTCGGGCGGCACCAGCCAGCCCGCCACCGAGACGATGTTCTACGCCATGCAGCAGTACGGCATAGACTGCGGGCTCAAGGAGAACGTGATCAACAAGGTCAACGACTTCTTCAAGCCCCTCAAGCAGAAGTACATCGACGCGGGCACCCTCAACCCCAAGAGCATGGGCACCGACGCCCAGGCCCTGGTCTACAAGGTCCCCGGCGGCATGCTGTCCAACATGATCGCCAACCTGACCGATATGCACGCCATGGATAAGTTCGACGAGGCTCTGGCGGAGATCCCCGCCGTCCGCAAGGACCTGGGCTATCCTCCGCTGGTCACCCCCCTGTCCCAGATGGTGGGCAACCAGGCCGTGACCAACGTCCTGCTGGGCGAGCGGTATAAGCAGATCTCCACCGAGATCAAGAATTATTTCAAGGGCGAGTACGGCATCGCTCCCGCCCCGGTCAGCGCCGAGCTGGAGGCCAGGATCCTGGGCGAGGGCGGCAAGCCGGTGGACTGCCGGATCGAGGACGCCAAGCGCACCGGCAAGGACTTTGAGGACGC
>CAZUWQ010000203.1:0-1954 GCA_964624195.1 uncultured Oscillospiraceae bacterium
TCTCGGAGATCTGGATGCCGGAGTCCTTGAGAAAGCCGCCGTCGATGCTGATCTCTCCAAACTCGTTCTCGATCAGGACCAGCTGCTCGCCGGGGTAGGCCTCGGCCAGCAGCTTTTTGATCAGGGTCGTCTTACCGGCCCCCAAAAAGCCGGATACGATGTCAATTTTCGTCATAGTGCAGGACCTCCTTAAAAGTATAGCTCCGTCGCCAGGTTGCCATGGGTATACCAGCAGACGGTTTTTCGCATGAGCTCCTCGGTGACGCCGAAGCGTTCCGCCAGGGAGGGGATGTCGGTACAGCCGTCGGCCACCGCCCGATCCAGCTCCTCCGCGGTCACCGCGTGGAGAACGGCCCATTTGTCCGCCTTGTATTCATGCTTGGAGACCAGGTCAAAGGGGCTGGAGATGGTGTGGGTGGCGCCGGTGGCGTAGTGGCCGCTCTCGTGCAGGAGCGCGCTGTATTCCTCGGCGGTATCGGCCATGCGGTCCCGGTCATAGTAGATGCCGGTGACGCCGACGTCCGGAAGGGTGATGGTGACCGCTTTGGTCTCCTCGTGGCTGAAGGGGAGCGGCCGGTCAAAGACCAGAACGCCCTCCCGGGCCAGCCATTCATTCAGTTTTTCCAGTTTCTCCATGTTTTCGCTTCCTCGCCACATCGTTCAGATGCTGTGCCATGGAATTGAGAAGTTGGACATCCTCGGGAGTCAGGTCTGGGTAAGCGCGCAGCAGGCCCACCTCGAAGTCGTCAAAGGACAGCGGCTGGTTTTCCGGCGCGGGCGGATCGTGCCGGGCGGCTTCGGCCTCCATTGCGCGGGTCAGGTCCCGGCAGGAGCGCTCCAGGGTCCGGATGTCGTCGGCCAGGTCCGCCGCGGTCTGGCCGGCGGCGGCGTCCGCCTGGCGGCGGAGCTGCTTCAGGCGCCGGCGGGTGCCGTCCAGCTGGGCCTGCAAGGTGTAGCCCAGCAGATAGTCCATGGTGACGCCGAAATATTCTGCCAGCAGCATCAGGGTGGCGCCGTTGGGGGTGGCGCCGCGCCTCCATTTGGCCACCGCGGTGCGGCTGATGCCGCAGTCCACGCAGGCTCGGTTCGGGCTGACCCCCTTTTGCTCGCACAGCCATAGAAAGATGTCGTAAAACACAAATATGCCCTCCTGTTTCAGGCCAACGACAAAATATGAAAAACCCTATTGACAGATAACTTGAGTAATCATATAATGCGAATGCGTAACCAAAGTAATCAAATAGGGCGCCGACCCCGATGGCGAGAAGAAGTATAGCACAGATGATAACCAAAGTCAACGGGAATCGGAAGAATGTTTACCGAAGCGGCGAACCAGATCGAAGGGAGGAGCGGGAGCTGGGAAAACGCGGATGAGTGGAACGGAAAAAGGCGGCGCGTGGTTCCGGGTGGGACGTCCGGAGCGGGCGGAGCCGGAGAGAGGGGAGGAACCTGTACGGAGAGAGTGCCGGACCACCCCGTGATCCGGGCCGCGGAGCGGACGGGCCTGGCCGGGGGCGGACAAGCCCGGTGGCCGATCTGCCCGCTGTGCGGCGCGGAGACGGATACCTTTTACCGGGACGGCCGGCGGGAGCTCGTGGGCTGTGACCGGTGCGTGGCGGCGGTGGACGCCTGGGAATGTGAAACAGGCGCCTGACGGCGGCGGACATTTGACAGAGGGGGGATGCATGGCATATGAAAGCAGACGCCGCGGAGACGATCGAAAACGGGCGTGGAGGCGGCGGGGCCGCGGTGTACCGGTATATCCGGCGCGTCTGGCCCGCGCTGGGCGGGGCGCTGCCCGGGAAGATGACGGAGAAAGAGCTGACGTCTGCCCTGCGGCGGGCGATAGAGCGGGAGCCGTGGCTGGTCCGGGCCACGCCGGAGAGCCTGGCGCGGGCGGTGGTGACGGCGGCGCGGCTGGGGACGCCGCTGGGGGAGCCTGGAGGACGGGCGT
>CAZUWQ010000204.1:0-1935 GCA_964624195.1 uncultured Oscillospiraceae bacterium
CGATGATCAGGTCCACGCCGGTCATGGTCTCCAGCGTGCGGATGTTGCGGCCCTCCCGGCCGATGATGCGGCCCTTCATCTCGTCGTTGGGCAGGGGCACCACGGCCACCGTGGCCTCCGCCACATGGTCGGCGGCGCAGCGCTGGATGGCCAGGGCGATCTGCTCTCTGGCGTAGGTATCGGCCTCGTCCTTGAACCGGGCCTGGATCTCCTTGATCTTGACGGCCTCCTCGTGGGTGACCTCGTCCTCCACCTGCTCGATGAGGAAGCGCTTGGCGTCCTCCACCGTCAGGCCGGAGATGCGCTCAAGCACCTCCAGCTGGCTGTTTTTCAGCGCCTCCAGCTCGGCCTTGTCCGCGTCCAGCTGGGCCGCGCGGGCGGTGAGGGTCTCCTCCTTGCGCTCCAGATTCTCCGTCTTCCGGTCCAGATTTTCCTCCTTCTGGTTCAGACGGTTCTCCTGGCGCTGAAGCTCCGCCCGGCGGTTTTTCTGCTCCTGCTCGAACTCGTTGCGGGCCTTCAGGATCTCCTCCTTGGCCTCAACGGTAGCCTCTCTCTTTTTGCTTTCGGCGCTCTTGATGGCCTCATTGATGATCCGGCGGGCCTCCTCCTCGGCGGAGCCGATCTCCCGCTCCGCGGTGGCCTTGCGGCGGCGATAGCCCGCCACGACGCCGACCACAGCCCCCACCGCCAGCGCGACGACGGCGGCCGTGACAACGATCCATACTGGAACCATGCTGCTCCACACCTCCTGGTCGATAGTTTTTTCTTTTACTTGACAACTTCCCCGCCGCCCGCGGCGGCGGCAAAATAAGACGCGATGCGCCAAACGGCACACCGCGATAACCGAAAAACCGCCCGCCCGGGGGCGCGATATTTGAGTGTCATATACAAGACCGGGAAGATATGAAAACACCCGAAGGCGCCATATTCGCTCAAACAGGCGGGAGACCCGCCCGGCTTTTCATAATTATCTATCCCTTATTGTAAAGGCCGAAAGCTTTCCTGTCAAGCAAAAATCTGTTTCAGGCTGGAAAATGTTGTGGAAAATTCGGCCGGATATGGCAAAAGTGGTCTTATCCGGGACCGTCCGGGCGCGGAGAAAAAGCGGGGGCAGCCTCATGGATCGGGCGGCCGGCTCATAGGATACATATATAATGTAAGGAGGCGAGGGTAATGAAGCTGATCCTGATCCGGCGGCGGCTGGCGGCGGCGCTGGCCTGCGCGCTGGCGGCGGCGGGGATGCTTGTGGTGGCGAGCCATCCGGCGGTGGTGGGGGCGTCGTCCGCCCAGCGGCAGCTGCCCATCTACTGTGTGCGGAAGGACTACAAGGTGCTGTCCCTCAGCTTTGACGCGGCCTGGGGCAACGAGGACACCCAGCGGCTCATCGACATTATGGCGAAGTACGGTGTGCGGGCCACCTTTTTCGTGGTGGGGGAGTGGGTGGACAAATACCCGGAGTCGGTGCGGGCGCTGTACGAGGCGGGGCACGAGATCATGAGCCACTCCGACACCCACGCCCATTTCAACAGCCTGTCCACCGAGGAGATCGTCGCCGACCTCACCGCCTGCGGCGACAAGATCGAGGCGGTCACGGGAGCGCGGCCCACCCTGTTCCGGTGCCCCTACGGGGAGTATGACGACCATGTGATCAACGCGGTGCGGTCCATGGGCATCGAGCCGATCCAGTGGGATGTGGACAGCCTGGACTGGAAGGACCTGTCGGCGGAGGAGATCACCGGGCGGGTGACGTCCCGGGTGCAGCCGGGGTCCATCGTGCTGTTCCACAACGCCGCGGCGCACACGCCGGAGGCGCTGCCCGGCATCATCGAGGCGCTGCTGCGGGAAGGGTACTCCTTCGTGCCCGTTTCGGAGCTGATCGTCAGCGGGCCCTACACCATCGACCACACGGGGCGGCAGTGCCCGGGGGAGTAAAGG
>CAZUWQ010000205.1:0-1907 GCA_964624195.1 uncultured Oscillospiraceae bacterium
CCCATCCCGGCGGAGTGGGAGCGGCGGCTGACCCAGGCGGCGCTGACGGTGTTCCGGGGGCTGGGGTTGTCGGTCTACGCCCGCGCGGACTTCATCGTCACCGAGGACGGCACCCCCTGGTTTTTGGAGATCAACACGCTGCCGGGCATGACCCCTACCAGTCTGCTGCCCCAGGAGGCGGCGGCGGTGGGCATCGATTACGGCCAGCTGTGTGAGCGCGTCATCCGGGCTTCCCTGGAGGCCCGGCGGGCGGACCGGTAAAGAGGAAGACGCTTCTGGAAGAAGAATGCCCGCGGGCATGGGGAGGACGCTATGGAAGCATTGACAGTACGGCAGCTTATCGAGGCGGTGGGCGGAGTCCTGCTGGGTGAGTTTGACGATCTGGACGCCGCATTTACCGATGTGTGTACCGACAGCCGGAGCGTTGTGCCCGGCAGCCTGTTTTTGCCGCTGGAGGGGGAGCGGTTCGACGGCCACTCATTCATCAACGCGGCCCTGGAGGGCGGCGCGGCGGGCTGCCTCACCGCCAGGGAGCGGGAGAGCTATCTGCCGGGGAAATTCTATGTGAAGGTGCGCTCCACCCAGCGGGCGCTGCGGGACCTGGCCCGGTACTATAAGGCCATGTTCCCCATTCCGTTTATCGCCATTACCGGCTCGGTGGGCAAGACCACCACCAAGGACATGACGGCGGCGGTGCTCAGTATGCGCTACCGGGTACTGAAAACGGAGGGCAACTTCAACAATGATATCGGCCTGCCCCTGACCCTGCTCCGGCTGGACCACAGCCATGAGCTGTGTGTGGTGGAGATGGGCATGGACCACGCCGGCGAGATCGACTACCTCAGCGACCTGGTGGAGCCGGATGTGGCGATCATTACAAATATCGGGGACTCCCATATTGAGAACCTGGGCAGCCGGGAGGCTATTTTCGCCGCCAAGCGCGAGATCTTCGGCCACCTGAAGCCGGACGGTCTGGCCATTCTCAACGGGGATGACCCCATGCTGTCCACCCTTCGGGGCAAGCTGCCCCAGAAGACCCTGTTTGTGGGCAGTGGAGAGGGGCTGGATTACACCGCCTATGACCTGGAGAGTGACGGGGCCACCCGGCTGAGCTGTAAGGTGAAAACACCTGTCACCAAGTTCCAGGCGGACATACCGGCCCTGGGCGCCCACATGATCTATCCCACGCTGATGGCTGCCGCCGTTGCGGAGAGGTTTGGCATGGGGGCGGACGAGATCATCCGGGGCGTGCGGGCCTTCCTGCCCACCAAGATGCGGATGAACGTGATCCGCTGTGATGGGGACATCGTCATCCTGAACGACGCCTATAATGCCAATCCCCAGTCCATGCGGGCCGCCGCCGCGGTCCTCAGCGACGCGGCGGACCGCCGCCGCGTGGCCGTGGTGGGGGACATGAAGGAGCTGGGCCCCAGCAGCGAGCTGTTCCACCGGGCGGTGGGCGGCTACTTTGCCGAGGCGGGGGTGGATCGGCTCATCGCCATCGGCGATCTGGCCCGGTTTATCGCCGAGGGGGCCAGGGAGGCGGGGCTGGAGCAGGCCTCCTACTACCCCACCCTGGATGAGGCCGGGGATGCCCTGCTGCGGGAGCTGCGGGCGGGGGTCACCATCCTGGTAAAGGCGTCCCGCTCCATGGCCTTTGAGAAGGTCGTGGACTTTTTGCTGAGCCATCTGCCAAAATAATACCGGTCCTTCCCGAAGCGGCCCGCCGTTTCGGGAAAGACCGGTATCAGAGCTTAAGGAGCATGACCTATGATCGACATACAGCTGACCGGCCTGGTGAAGGAGTTTGAGGTCGGCCGGAGGATATTGGACGGCTTTTCCCTTCAGGTGGACGCGGGGGAGCGGGTGGGTCTGCTGGGCCGGAACGGGGCGGGCAAGACCACCAT
>CAZUWQ010000206.1:0-1903 GCA_964624195.1 uncultured Oscillospiraceae bacterium
ATGGCGGTGGCCGCCGCCGGTGACCCCCACACCATCGAGGCCGTGCTGAAGGCCCGGGAGGAGGGCGTCGCCATCCCCGTGCTGGTGGGGGACAAGGCCGTCATCGACGCGGCGCTGAAGGAGTTCGGCGCCTCCGTACCGGAGGAGGACATCTACGACGTGCCCGACCTGGCGGAGTCCGCCCGAAAGGCGGTGTCCCTGGTGGTGGAGGGCAAGGCCGACTTCCTGATGAAGGGCAAGCTGGACACCTCCGTCCTGCTGAAGGCGGTGGTGAACAAGGAGCACGGCCTGGGCCAGGGCCGCACCATGAGCCATTTCACCATGTTCCAGATCCCCACCTATCACAAGCTGCTGGTGCCGGTGGACGGCGGCATGGTGACCTACCCCACCTTAGAGCAGAAGAAGGACATCATTCTGAACACGGTGGACACTCTGCGGGCCATGGGCTACGACAACCCCAAGGTGGGCGTGCTGGCCTGCGTGGAGAAGCTGAACCCCAAGATGCCGGAGACGGTGGAGGGGGACGCCCTGAAGCAGATGAATCTGCGGGGCGAGATCCCCGGCTGCGTGGTAGAGGGCCCCATCTCCTACGACTGCGCCGTGTCCAAGGAGATCGCCGCCTTCAAGGGCTTTGACAGCCCCTGCGCCGGCGATTGCGATGTGCTGGTGGCCCCCAACATCCACGCGGGCAACATCATGGGCAAGATGCTGACGGTGACCTGCGGGGCAAAGATGGCCGGCTTCATCGTGGGCGCCAGATGCCCCATCGTCATGACCAGCCGGGGCTCCAGCCCGGAGGAGAAGTACCTGTCCATCGTCATCAGCGCGGTGGCCGCTCAAAAGTGAGGAGGAACGACTATGGAACGCCTGTTGATCCTGAATCCCGGCTCCACCTCCACCAAGCTGGCGGTGTTCGACGGGGAGGAGCCCCTGTTCACCGAGTCTATCACCCACTCCGCCCAGGACCTGGCCCCCTTTGACCGGGTGGCCGACCAGTACGGCTTCCGCCGGGACCTGGTGCTGGACTGCCTGAAGCGCCACGACGTGGCTCTGAGCTCGCTGGACGCCATCGTCTCCCGGGGCGGCCTGCTCACCGCCATCGAGGCCGGCGCCTACGCTGTCAACGACGACATGGTATGGCAGCTGAAAAACAAGCCCCGCAACGAGCACGCCTCCAACGTGGGCGCTATGATCGCCAAGGCCATCGGCGACGAGCTGAACATCCCCGCCTTCATCTACGACGGCGTCACCGTGGAGGAGCTGCTGCCCATCAACAAGATCACCGGCAGCGCCGATATGTTCCGCAAGGGCATGGGCCACAATCTGAACACCCGCGCCGCCGCCCTGCGGTACGCCAAGGAGCAGGGCAAGGCTTACAAGGACGTCACCGTCATCGTGGCCCACCTTGGCGGCGGCATCTCGGTGAACCTGCACCACAACGGCAGGATCGAGGACTTCATCAACGACGAGGAGGGCCCCTTCTCCCCCGAGCGCGCCGGCGGCCTGCCCATGTTCGACGTGATCGCCGCCTGCTTCCGGGAGGGCATGACCCAGAAGGAAATGATGAAGAACGTAAAGAGCCGGGGCGGCCTCATGGCCCACCTGGGCACCACCGACAGCCGCGAGGTGGAGAAGATGATCGCCGCCGGCGACGAGCACGCCAGGCTCATCTACGACGCCATGATCCTCAACATCGCCAAGAACATCGGCAAGATCGCCCCCGGCGTGTGCGGCAAGGTGGACGCCATCCTTCTCACCGGCGGCATCGCCTACTCCGAATATGTCACCTCGGAAATCGAGCGCTATGTCTCCTTTATCGCCCCCGTGGTGGTCTACCCCGGCGAGGACGAGATGCGCTCCCTGGCCCTGGGCGGCCTGCGGGTGCTCCGGGGCGAGGAGAAGG
>CAZUWQ010000207.1:0-1901 GCA_964624195.1 uncultured Oscillospiraceae bacterium
CCCCGGGCCGTTCCGGGGACGAATCGCTGTTTTTGGGGGACGAAACGCGGCATCACCGCTGCTGGGGCAGCAGGACCTCCGTGGTGAAGGCCCCCTCCTCTGAATTGCGGCTCAGATAGCCGCCCAGCCGCTCCACGATGGCGTCAACGCGCGCCAGCCCCAGGCCGTGGCCCTCTCCCTTGGTGCTCTGGAACCGGCCGCCCCGCCTGGTCAGCTTGCCGCCGGCGGTAAAATTGGTAAAGGAAATGTAGAGCTGGGTGTTTTTCATGTCCATATAGACCCGGATCATACGCTGATCCTCGGGCAGCTTGACGCTGGCCTCGATAGCGTTGTCGAACAGGTTGCCGAGGATGGAGCACAGGTCGATCTCCGGCAGGTCCAGCTTCACCGGGATATGGGCGTCCGCCGTCACCCGGATGCCCCGGGACTGGGCCAGGGATATCTTGGAGTTCAAAATGGCGTCCGTCATGGGGTTGCCCGTCTTGATCACTGTGTCCACCGTAGTCAGGTCGGCGTCCAGCAGATCCAGGTATTGGCGGATGGCGTCCAGGTCGCCGCTGACCGCGTAGGCCTTCATGGTCTGGATGTGGTTGCGGTAGTCGTGCCGCCAGCCCCGCATTTTCCGGTACATATTGTCCACCTCGGCGTAGTGGGTGGTCAGCAGTTCCCGCTGATAGTCGGCGATCCGCCGCTCGTCCTTTCTGCGCAGCAGTCCCATATGGCAAGCCCCCTAATTCAAAGCGATGATCGCCCGGTTGACCCCCTCATAGGCCCCTCTGGGCAGAGGGATGGCCGCGCCGTCATCCAAAATGACCTCCGCCCTGGTCACCCGGCCCACCTTCGTCAAATTGACCACCGCCGACCGCCCCACCCGGTAAAACCGCTCGTCCAGCTGGGCCGCCAGCTCTCCCAGGGGCATCTTCACGGTGTAGTCGCGTCTGGCGTGGATGGTCACATAGTTGCCCATGACCTCCGCGTACCGGATCTGCCGGATGGGCAGGCGGATCAACTCGCCGCCCACCTCCAGGCAGAGCGCCCGCTCGTTGCTCCGCAGCTTGTCCGCCGCCCGGTCCAGCACGGCGCGCAGCTTGTCCTCCCCCACCGGCTTCATCAGATAGTGCAGCGCCTCCACCTCATAGCCCTCCGCGATATAGTCGGAGTAGCCGGTGACGAAGATGATCTGCACGGCGTCATTCTCCCGGCGCAGCTCCCTGGCCAGGGCCACGCCGTCCATGCCGCCCAGCTCGATGTCCAGCAGCAGGATGTCGTAGTCGCTCTCCTCGGCGTAGTGGAACAGAAAGCTCTCCGCGCTGGGAAATTCCCGCAGGGTCACCCCGTACTCCCGCAGCCCGGCCCACCGCCGGGTCAGCTCCGTCAGATAGGCCCGGTCCGCCCCGCTGTCGTCGCACACCGCGATCTTGTACTCCATCCTGCTCACCTCCCGACAGGACCATCTTAGCACACTCTCCTGTCGATTTCCAGACCGGATCTTGCCCGGACCGCGCCCGCGTGAAAAGACAGTTGCCCACCGCAGACAAAATGTGATATACTATGTAATACTATGTGATCCAGGGAGGTTTTTCCCATGTAGACGAGCCCCTTCCCCAGCTCATAACTTTTATTTTGGAGGGACATCCCATTGCCACGATATGGATCTGAGATCGACCGCCGGCGTACCTTTGCCATCATCAGCCACCCGGACGCCGGCAAGACGACGCTGACGGAAAAATTTCTGCTGTATGGAGGCGCCATCGCCCAGGCGGGGGTGGTCAAGGGCAAGAAAAACGCCCGGGCCGCCACCTCCGACTGGATGGAGATCGAAAAGCAGCGCGGCATCTCCGTCACCTCCTCCGTCATGCAGTTCCAGTACGAGGGCTTCTGCATCAACATTCTGGACACCC
>CAZUWQ010000208.1:0-1871 GCA_964624195.1 uncultured Oscillospiraceae bacterium
AACCTGGTGGACGCGGCCCAGGACCTGGGCTGCACCTGGTTCCAGGCGTTTTGGAAGGTCATCCTGCCCGAGATCAAGCCCGGCGTGGTGTCCGGTGCCCTGATCGCCTTTACCATGTCCATCGACGACTTCGTCATCTCCTACTTCACCGCCGGCTCGGCCACCTCCACCCTGGCCATGACCATCTACGGCATGACCAAAAAGCGCATCACCCCTGAGATCAACGCCGTGTCCACCCTGCTGTTCGGGGCGGTCCTGCTGCTGCTGGTGCTGGTCAACGTGCGGGAGGCCCGGCTGGAGAAGGCCGGACAGCAGGGCGAGCGCCGCCGGAACCCCGTTCTGCAAAAGCTGTCTCTGGCCCTGAATACCCCAGGCGGGCGCTGGGTGCGCCGGGGCGGTATCGCCGCCCTGACCGTCTGCTTTGTGGTGGTGGTGGCCCTGCTCACCAACGCCACCAGCTCCCAGCCGGTGGTCAATGTGTGCAGCTGGGGCGAGTATATCGACACCGACCTCATCGATCAATTTGAGGAGGAGACGGGCATCCGGGTGAACTATCAGACCGTCGAGAGCAACGAGACCCTCTATTCCCTGCTGAAAAGCGGCGGCGCGGATTACGACGTTATCGTCCCCTCCGACTATATGATCTCCCAGCTCATCGAGGAGGATATGCTGGCGGAGCTGGACTACGGCAACATCCCCAATTTCGGATTGATCGACGACCGGTTCAAAAACCTGCCCTATGACCCGGAAAACAAGTACACCGTGCCCTACGCCTGGTCCACCGTGGGCATCATCTACAACACCACCATGGTGGACGGGGAGATCACAAGCTGGAGCGCCATGTTCGATGAGGAATACGCCGGCGAGGTGCTGCTCATCAACAACTCCCGGGACGCCCTGGGCATCGCCCTGCTCTACCTGGGCTACTCGGTAAATACCACCGACGAGGCGGAGATCCGGGAGGCCTACCAGCTGCTGGCCGACGCCAAGGCCAAGGGCGTCTATCAGGGCAAGGTGATGGACGAGGTATTCCAGAAGATGGAGGGCGGCAACGCCGCCATCGCCACCTACTATGCCGGCGACTACCTCACCATGCGGGAAAACAATCCCGATCTTGCCTTTGTTATCCCGGAGGAGGGCTCCAACTGGTTCGTGGACGCCATGTGCGTGCTCAAGGACGCCCCTCACAAGGCGGAGGCGGAGGCGTGGATCAACTTTATCGCCTCCACGGACGCCAGCCTTGCCAATATGGACTACATCTGGTACGGATCCCCCAACCGGGAGGCGCTGGAGGAATATCCCGCCTACTACGAGGAAACCTATGAAGAGGAGCTGGACCAGGAAACCTATGACATCATCGTCACGCCCCAGGAGGTCCTGGACCGCTGCGAGATGTATCTGGTGCTGCCCAAGGATATCCGCGACCTGTATAACGAGCTGTGGATCGAGCTGGGCGTCTGAGCAAAGGAGGAAACTCTATGTCTGTTGAGATCGGCTGCAAGGGCCGCTCCGAAACGGTGGTCAGCGAGGCCAACACCGCCGCCGCCATCGGCTCCGGCCTGGTGCCTGTTTTCGCCACCCCCTACATGATCGCCCTGATGGAAAACGCGGCGGCCAATTCCCTGCTGCCCTATCTTGCCCCCGACGAGGGCAGCGTGGGCGTTCATCTGGACGTGTCCCACTCCGCCGCAACCCCCATCGGCATGAAGGTCTGGGCGGTCACCGAGGTCACCGCCGTGGACGGAAAAAAGATCACCTTCGACGTGGCCGCCTACGACGAGCGCGGCGAGATCGGCCGCGGCACCCACCAGCGTGCCATCATCAAGCCTGAGCGGTTCCTGGCGAAAGCGCGGGCCAAGCTGGATGGATGA
>CAZUWQ010000209.1:0-1867 GCA_964624195.1 uncultured Oscillospiraceae bacterium
GGCGGGGTCCCTTTTTCAGCAGTCCACGGTGATGTTGTCGGTGCCGTGGGCCTCAAATTCGTCGATGTAGGCATCGATCCGCTGGGTGAGTTCCTCCATGTTGCTCTCGTCGATGGGCACGTCGTCCATATCCCGGCGGGCCAGGTCCTCGGCCAGGATCTCGAAAAACACGTTGTTTTCGTAGTCCATGATGGCCTCATGGATGCCGCCCTCGGCAAAGGCCTTCGAGGGGATCACCTCGCCCTGGTACAGCTCCGCCAGGGTAGGCATACCCTCCGCCGCCGCCTTTGCGAACAGCAGGCTCTCCACCTCGTCATAGTCCTTGAAGCGGTCCTCGCCCCGGGTGGAATTCAGGATCCAATTCCCAATGTACACCATGTCCAGCAGGCGGCGAAATTGCTTCCGTGTCAAATCCAGCTCCATTGTCAAGCCCTCCTTCGGCCGGCGCCATTTGTACCAAATATTTTATACATCTGATCCGCCGTTGTCAATGGTCATACTTACCGCTTCCGGCACATATATTCGGGTTAGATTTGACAACGGAGTGTGATGCCGGCATGGCCGAACAAAAAGGGGAAAACAGGATCAGCCTGCGGGGACAGGTGGCGGCGGCGCCCGCGCTGTCCCATCAGAACCATGGGACGGACTACTACATTGTACCCCTGCGGGTGCCCCGGCTGTCCGGCGCGGAGGATGTGCTGAACCTGATCGTGGCCCACCCGGACCCGGCGCTGTGGCGGTCGGAGCAGTGGCTCCAGGCGGAGGGGGAGGTGCGGTCGTACAACAACCGCTCCGGGGTGGGCAGCCGGCTGGTCATCACCGTGCTGGTCCGCTCGGCCCGGGCGGCGGAGCCGGGAGAGGGGGAGAACCGGCTGCTCCTGTCCGGCGTGCTGTGCAAGCCGCCGGTGCGCCGCCGGACCCCGCTGGGCCGGGATATCTGCGACCTGCTGCTGGCGGTGAACCGGCTGTACGGCCGGGCGGACTACCTGCCCTGCATCGCGTGGGGCTCCCTGGCCGCCCTGTGCGGCGGCAAGGAGGTGGGGGACCGGCTGCGGCTGGAGGGCCGCCTGCAAAGCCGGCAGTACCACAAGGTAGTGGACGGGCGGGAGACCGTGCGGACCGCCTATGAGATCTCGGTGATGGACCTGCTGCCGGAGGAGCGTGGGGACGCTGACTGAACGCGCCCTACAGCTCTGTGTGCTCACAGACCTCCCGGATCTTGGCCCGGATAGCGCGCAGGTCGGCAAAGGTGTCCGGCTTTTTGGAGGGGTCCCGAAGCAGGGCGGCGGGATGGTAGATGGCGGTGACCAGCAGGTCGCCCCGCCGGAACCACTGGCCGTGCTCCCGGGTGATCTTGAAATCGTCCTTGATAAGCCGCGCGGCGGCGATCCGCCCCAGGCAGATCAGCAGCTTGGGCCGGATCAGGCCGATCTGCTCCTCCAGGTAGCCGATGCAGGCGTCCTGCTCGGTGTTCAGCGGGTCCCGGTTTTTGGGCGGGCGGCACTTGACGATGTTGGTGATATAGAAGTTTTTGTCCCGGTACAGGCCGACGAGGGACAGCATCTCGTCCAGCAGCTGGCCGCCCCGGCCCACGAAGGGCTCGCCCTGCAGGTCCTCGTTCTCGCCGGGGCCCTCGCCCACGAACATGACCTCCGCGTCCCGCCGGCCGGCGCCGAACACCACATGGGTGCGGGCGTCCGCCAGGGCGCACTTCTGGCAGGCCATACACCGGCGCTCCAATTCTTCCCAGGCGCTCATGGTCCATTCCTCCCTGCTGATGATCATCCATATTGCCCCCGGCTTTGCGGGGACCGCTGGCGTCGATTTATATGATAGCATAAAACGCGCCCGGAGGCCACAAAAACTT
>CAZUWQ010000210.1:0-1865 GCA_964624195.1 uncultured Oscillospiraceae bacterium
CGGCCCGGACATTCGGATGTCCGGGCCGTTTTCCACCGCTGACGCTGACGCGGCCACAGGGCGCCGCGCCTCCGTGCCGCCGGCGGGCCCTGAAAAGGGGGATCAAGAGTTTCCGCAAAACAGAACAAGGGGGAGGGTGGATCGTCCACCCTCCCCCTTGTTCTGAACAGGGAGCGCCGGCCCGCTGTGCGGGCGCGGGCGCTGTATTTTTTTCAGCGGCTCACACCATGCTCTTCAGCTCGGGGCTGATGATGAGGGTGGCCTCGGTAGCGGCCTGGATCTGCTCCACGGTGAACTCGGGGTTGTACTCGGTGAGCACCAGACCCTTGTCGGTGACCTCCATGACGCCCATCTCGGTGATGATCTTGGTGATGCACTTCACCGCGGTGTAGGGCAGCTTGCACTTCTTCAGGATCTTGGGGTTGCCCTTGGCGGTGTGCTCCATGGCGACGATGACGTTCTTCGCGCCCACCAGCAGGTCCATGGCGCCGCCCATGCCGGGCATCTTCTTGCCGGGGATGATCCAGTTGGACAGGGAGCCCTCCTCATCCACTTCCAAACCGCCCAGGATGGTGGCGTCCACATGGCCGCCGCGGATCAGACCGAAGGAGGTGGCGGAGTCGATGAAGCAGCCGGCCGGGCTCACCGCGGAGGGGGAGCCGCCGGCATCCACCACATGGATGGGATCCTTGTTCTCATCGGTGACGGCGCCGGTGCCGATAATGCCGTTCTCGGACTGGAGGGTGACATGGACGCCCTCGGGCAGATAGCTGGGGACCATGGTGGGCAGACCGATGCCCAGATTGACGATGTCGCCGTCCTTCAGCTCCTTGGCTACGCGCTTGGCGATAAAGCCCTTGATCTCAGACTTCTCCATTAGTATTTCCCTCCCTCGACCACATAGTCCACGAACACGCCGGAGGTACGCACATCCTCGGGCGCGATGCCGCCCAGTTCCACGATCTCCTCCGCCTCGGCGATGACCACGTCAGCGGCGGTAGCCATGACGATGTTGAAGTTGCTGGTGTCGCCCTTATACCAGATGTTGCCCGCCTTGTCGATCTTGGCGCCGCCCAGAACGGCGAAGTCGGCGTGGACGGGGGCCATCAGCAGATAGTCCTTGCCGTTGATGGTCTGCTTGCCCAGGCACAGGGGATTGTCCTCCACGATGGTGCCCACGCCGGTGGGGGTGAGCACGCCGCCCAAGCCGGCGCCGTCGGCCCGGATCATCTCAGCCAGCGAGCCCTGGGGCACAAGGATGACCTCCAGCGTGCCATCCTGCATGGACTGGGTGGCGACCTCGGGGTTCAGGCCCACATGGGTGGCGATGAGCTTCTTGACCTGGTGGTTGTGGATCAGCTTAGCCACGCCGTAGTAGTCCTCACCCATGGGGCCGCCGGGCATGGAGGCGTCGTTTCCGATCATGGTCAGGTCCTTGACGCCGCTCTTGGACAGGGCGTCGATAAATTTGTGGGCGTTGCCGCAGCCCATGAAGCCGCCGAACATGACGGTGGCGCCATCGGGGATCAGCTTGACCGCCTCTTCGATGGATACGAATTTAGGCATTTTGTTTGACCTCCTTATAATGATAGAGAAGCACCCCGGCCCGGAGGGACCGGCCACCGGGGTGCTTTCACTTATGGAAATCAGGTCATGGTGTGACGGCGGGACTCAGCACTTCTCAAAGATGGTGGCGACGCCCTGGCCGCCGCCGATGCACAGAGTAGCCAGGCCCTTCTTGGCCTCGGGCCGCTTCTGCATCTCGTGCAGCAGGGTGACGATGATCCGCGCGCCGGAGGCGCCCACGGGGTGGCCGATGGAGATGGCGCCGCCGTTGACGTTGACCTTGCTCATGTCGAAGTGCA
>CAZUWQ010000211.1:0-1861 GCA_964624195.1 uncultured Oscillospiraceae bacterium
TCACCGACGTGGCCATCCTGGTGGTGGCCGCCGACGACGGCATCATGCCCCAGACAGTGGAGTCCATCAACCACGCCAAGGCCGCCAATATTCCCATCATCGTCGCCATCAACAAGATGGATAAGCCGGAGGCCAACCCGGAGCGCATCAAGCAGCAGCTCACCGAGTATGAGCTGGTCCCCGAGGAGTGGGGCGGTGAGACCATCGTCTGCCCCATCTCCGCCAAGACGGGCATGGGCATTGAAAACCTGCTGGAGATGGTCATCCTCACCGCTGAGATGCGGGAGCTGAAGGCCAACCCCAACCGCACCGCTCACGGCGCGGTCATCGAGGCCCGGCTGGACAAGAACCGCGGCCCGGTGGCCACTCTGCTGGTGCAGAACGGCACCCTGAAGCAGGGCGATATCATCATCGCCGGCACCGCGGTGGGCCGCATCCGGGCCATGGCGGATTACAGAGGCAACAAGGTGACCGAGGCCGGCCCCTCCGTGCCCGTGGAGATCATGGGCATGAGCGAGGTGCCCGGCGCCGGCGACGACTTCCACGCCGTGGCCGATGAGCGCATGGCGCGGGAGTTGGTGGAGCAGCGCAAAGCCGAGGTGAAGAACGCTACCACCGGGACCGCCAAGCAGAAGGTGTCCCTGGAGGAGCTGTTCAGCCAGATCCAGGCCGGCGAGATGAAGGACTTGAATATCATCGTCAAGGCGGACGTCCAGGGCTCCGCCGAGGCGGTGAAGGCCAGCTTGGAGAAGCTCTCCAACGACGAGGTCCGGGTGCGGGTCATCCACTGTGCCGTGGGCGCCGTCAGCGAGTCGGATGTGATGCTGGCCGCCACCTCCAACGCCATCATCGTGGGCTTCAATGTCCGCCCGGACAAGAACGCCGCCGAGTCCGCCGCCCGTGACAAGGTGGATATGCGGATGTACCGGGTCATCTATGACTGCATCAATGAGATCGAGGCGGCCATGAAGGGAATGCTGGCGCCCAAGTTCAAGGAGGTGCCCCTGGGCGAGGCCGAGGTCCGCCAGGTGTACAAGATCAGCAACGTGGGCGTGGTGGCCGGCTGCTACGTCACCGAGGGCCGGGTGGCCCGCAACGCCCAGATCCGCCTGGTGCGGGACGGCATCGTCATCCACGAGGGCGTCATGAACTCCCTCCAGCGCTTCAAGGACAGCGTGAAGGAGGTCGCCCGGGGTTATGAGTGCGGCATCGGCATCGAGAAGTACAGCGACATCAAGGAAGGCGATATTATCGAAGCCTTCGAGATGCAGCAGATCGAGGAATAACACACCGGACGGGGCGGGCGGTTTCGCCCGCCCTGTTTCCTGCCTGCCTCGGATATACTGGCCGTTGAAGGGGGAAATTTCTATGCCAAGCAATCGAATCGGACGGGTGAATGAAGAACTGCAGAAGGAACTGGCGGCGCTGATCCCCACTGTGAAGGACCCGCGGGTGCGGGGGATGATCTCGGTGACCCGGGTGGACGCCACCTCTGATCTGCGGTATGCCAAGGTCTACGTGTCCATGCTGGACAAGTCCTCCGCCAAGGATGTGGTCAGGGGGCTGAAGTCGGCGTCCGGCTGGCTGCGGCGGGAGATCGGGCATCGGCTCAGTCTGCGGTATACGCCGGAGCTGATCTTCGCGGAGGACGACTCCATCAGCCACGGCGCCCATATTCTGAAGCTGCTGCGGGACCCCAATGTGGTCAAGCCTGCGAACCCGGCCAACGCCGACATTATACTGGATGAGGAGGACTAACCATGGACTATTTGCAGACGGCGGAATTTTTGAAGAGCCACGACAACTACCTGCTGCTCACCCACAAGCGGCCCGACGGGGACACCATCGGCTCCGCCGTGGG
>CAZUWQ010000212.1:0-1848 GCA_964624195.1 uncultured Oscillospiraceae bacterium
ATGACCAACCGGGAGTATGTGACCTATACCGGCACCCTGCTGGGGGAGAAGGTCAGCGTGGTATCCACCGGCATCGGCGGGCCGTCCGCGTCCATCGCCATGGAGGAGCTGGCCAACCTGGGCGCCCACACCTTCCTGCGGGTGGGCACCTGCGGCGGCATCCGGCTGGACGTGAAGAGCGGCGATATAGTCATCGCCACCGGCGCCGTGCGCATGGAGGGCACCAGCCGGGAGTACGCCCCCATAGAGTTCCCCGCCGTGGCGGACTTCACCGTCACCACGGCTCTGGTGGAGGCGGCCAAGGCACTGGGCCGGGATTGGCACGCCGGAGTGGTCCAGTGCAAGGACTCCTTCTACGGCCAGCACTCGCCGGAGCGGATGCCGGTGTCCTATGAGCTGCAGAACAAGTGGGAGGCGTGGAAGCGCCTGGGCGTGCTGGCCTCCGAGATGGAGTCCGCCGCCCTGTTTACCGTGGCGGCGGCCCGAGGCGTGCGATGCGGGTCGGCGTTCCATGTGATCTGGAACCAGGAGCGCAACGCCGCCGGATTGGACATGACCCGGGACGAGGACACGGAGTGGGCCATCCGGGTGGGGATCGAAGCGATCCGGCGGCTGATCCGGCAGGACCGGGAGCAGTGACGCTGCCGGATACACACACGCCGGTTTACCCGGCGCGGGGAGAGGAGCCACATACGAGTATGCCAAAGGTCGCCATTGTCACAGACAGCAACAGCGGGATCTCCCCGGAGGAGGGACGGGAGCTGGGGGTGTTTGTCATCCCTATGCCCGTGCATATCGACGGACAGATCTTCTATGAGGGCGTGGACATCAGTCAGGAGGAATTCTACGCCCGGCAACAGGCCGGGGCGGAGATCGCCACCTCCCAGCCGGCGCCGGGGGACGTGACCGGGCTGTGGGACCGGGTGCTGAAGGACTATGACCAACTGGTGTATATCCCCATGTCCGCCGGCCTCAGCAGCTCCTGCGCCACGGCCCGGAGCCTGGCGGAGGACTACGGGGGCCGGGTGGAGGTGGCGGATAACCGCCGCATTTCGGTGACCCAGCGGTATTCCGTCATGGACGCGCTGGCCATGGCCCGGAAGGGGCTGGACGCCAGGACCATCCGGGAGAAGCTGGAGGAGCAGTCCTACGATGCCTGCATCTATGTGACGGCGGACACGCTGAAATACCTCCGCAGAGGCGGACGGGTCAGCGGAGTGGAGACGCTGGTCGGCACCATGCTGAACATCAAGCCCGTGCTGGAGATCTTCGGTGAAAAGCTCACCGCCATCGGCAAGGTGCGGGGGATGCGCGCTGCCCGAAAGCTGATGATCCAGCGGGTGCGGGCGGACCTGGAGGGTCGGCTGAAGAGCCTGCGGGACGCCGGAAAGCTGGCGGTAGGACTGGCCTACAGCAAGATCTCTGAACAGCTGCGGGAGGAGTGGCGGGCGGAGGTCCGCGCCGCCTTTCCCGGCGAGAAATTCGTGGAGGGCGAACCGCTGACGCTGTCCATTGCCTGCCACACCGGGCCGGGGGCCTTGGGCGTGGGGACGGTGCGGATCGCCTGAGCAAGTCGATCGAACATAGAAAAACCGCCGCCCGGAGGCATTGCCTTCGGGCG
Source organism: uncultured Oscillospiraceae bacterium (assembly GCA_964624195.1). Lineage (GTDB taxonomy): Bacteria > Bacillota > Clostridia > Oscillospirales > Oscillospiraceae > Enterenecus. Next base: position 1,622 of record CAZUWQ010000212.1, read on the forward strand.
GCGGGCTTGTTTTCAGGGGATGGGTCAGAACAGGTCCTTCTTTTTCAGCACCACGGCCAGCACCACGATGATGACCACAGACAGGGCCAGAGGGAACCAGAAGAAGTGGTCAAAGGGCAGACCGGACACATTCATGCCGTAAAAGCCGAACACGATGTTGGGTACGGTCATGAGGATGGTGATGGAGGTCAGCACCTTCATGATGACGTTCAGGTTGTTGGAGATGA
>CAZUWQ010000213.1:0-1816 GCA_964624195.1 uncultured Oscillospiraceae bacterium
GTCCAAAGGGTGATGGAGTCGGCCAGTTCGGGGCCTGTGTTACTCACCACAGGCTTGCTCTCAGTGGCGGCCTCGCTCTCAACGGGGGCCTCACTGGTGGTGGTGTTGCTGCTGGAGCAGGCGACGAGGGACAGCGCCATGACCAGCGCCAACACAAGCGCAAGGATCTTTTTCATCATGTATCCTCCTTTTGAATAAAAAACTGTGGTCCAAATGGGACTTGGACTGTATAGATTCTACAAAATGTTTGGCACAATGTCAAGAGTTATACGCAATATTTTCAAAAAACAGCGGATGGAAGAAAAAGGATTTCCAGATTTATGGGCGCTTGACAATCGGGGCAGAGCTGATATACTGAAAAAAACCGGAGCGTGAGGCGACGGAAAAGAGAGGGCCTGAACTATGAAAAAGCATATTGTCTGTCTCGGCGATTCCAATACCCATGGCTACTGCGCGGACCCGGAGGACTGCGCCGACGGCGGCATCCGCTTCAACGAGGACGAGCGCTGGACCCGTCGGCTCCAGACCGCCCTGGGGGAGGACTATCTGGTGGTGGAGGAGGGCCTGTCCGGCCGGACCACCGTGTTTCAGGACCCGCTGTACGAGGGACTGGACGCGCTGAGCTACCTCTATCCCTGCCTGAAAAGCCACGAGTATGTGTCCCTGCTCATCATCATGCTGGGCACCAACGACACCAAGGAGCGCTTCGGCGTCAATCCCTTTGCCATCGGCCTTGGGATGCGCCGGCTGGTGCGGAAAGCCCAGGCGGTGGACTGCTGGGGGCCGGACGGGAAGCCCAATATCCTTATTATTGCGCCTCCCATCATCGGAGAGGGCGTGCTGACCTCCCCGGTGGCGGATGAGATGGGCACCATGGGCCCCACCTGCGTGGACAAGTCCCGCCGCGTGCCCGCCGAGTTCCGCCGGGTGGCGGAGGAGACGGGGTGCCACTTTTTAGACGCCAACGAGATCGGCGCGGAATTCAACCGGATCGACTTCATGCACCTGACCCGCCGGGGCCACGCGACCCTGGCCGCCAGGCTGGCGGAGCTGGTGCCCACATTATTGTAATTTGAGCGCGAAAAAGCGGAGGCGGTTGGCCTCCGCTCTTTTATTGGAAATGCCGCGCCGCGGGCTGGGCGTTCACTCCTCGACGTCCTCCGGCTCCTTCGGTCCTTCTTCCTCCTCCTGAGGCATATGCTTTTTGAACGCCCGCTCCAGCAGGCGGACGGCGACGATCATCCAGAGGGTGGGGAGGATCAGGATCAGGATCAGCAGCCGGGTCACCGCCCAGATGACGGCCAGCAGCAGGGCCAGCAGCAGCAGGGTGGTGGGAAGATGGATGATGAGCAGGCGGGCGGCGGTGGAGAACAGCTGCCCGATGGTGAACTCGAACCGGCCCAGCAGGGCGAACAGCCAGAAAAACAGGGCCACCGCCGCCAGCGTCACCGCGTCCAACAGGAAGGCGTATACCGTCAGCACAATACCGGCGCCCTGGGCAGCCAGGATCTGCTCGCACCAAAAGCGGGGCAGATAGAGGACCAGGGCGATGGGAATAAAGATCAGGGTGCACAGCACGCCTTTTTTTAAATTGCTCCACAGAGACTTGAAAAACAGGGTAAAGGTGTTGTCGCGCCCCTCCAGGAAGGCCTTTTCCACCGTGTAGTACAGCGCGGCGGTGGCCGGTCCGGCGGTGACGACGGGGATGCACAGCAGCGCCCAGAACAGAGACAGCCCCACGATGTCCACCAGACGGGACAGCGTGCTGAAAAATCCATTTTCCGGGTCAAAGATACGGCTGATGACGGCCACCTCC
>CAZUWQ010000214.1:0-1781 GCA_964624195.1 uncultured Oscillospiraceae bacterium
GACGTTCTTCTTCAACGGAGGCGTGGAGCAGTCCTTTCCCGGCGAGGACCGCATCCTGATCCCCTCCCCCAAGGTAGCCACCTACGATCTCCAGCCGGAGATGAGCGAGCCGGCGGTGGCGGAGGAGGCGGTGCGCCGCATTGAGAGCGGCAAGTACGACGTGATCATCCTCAACTTCGCCAACTGCGACATGGTGGGTCATACCGGCGTGTTCGACGCGGCGGTGAAGGCCGCCGAGGCGGTGGACGACGGCGTGGCAAGGGTGGTGGAGGCCACCGCCGGACTGGGCGGCGTGTCCATCATCACCGCCGACCACGGCAACGCCGAGCATATGCTGGACGCGGACGGGTCTCCCTTTACCGCCCATACCACCAACCCGGTGCCCTGCTGCGTGGTGGGGGCGGATGTAAAGCTCCGTGACGGACGGCTGGCCGACCTGGCCCCCACGATGCTGGATCTGATGGGCCTGAGCAAGCCGGCGGAGATGACCGGAGAGACGTTGATCGTAAAGTGACCGTGGGATTTGGAAACGGATGAATTGAAAGGAGATCGATACCAATGAGAAGTATGCTTGAGATCGTTGATGTGTTGGGCCGCGAAATTCTGGACTCCCGGGGCAACCCCACCGTTGAGGTGGAGGTCACGCTGGACGACGGCGTGGTCGGCCGCGCGGCGGTGCCCTCCGGCGCCTCCACCGGCGTCCACGAGGCCTGTGAGCTGCGGGACGGCGACAAGAGCCGCTACCTGGGCAAGGGCGTGGAGAAGGCTGTCACCAATGTGAACACCGAGATCGCCGAGGCCCTGATCGGCATGAATGCCCTGGATCAGCCCGCCATCGACAAGCTGCTCATCGAGCTGGACGGCACCCCCAACAAGGCCCGCCTGGGCGCCAACGCCATCCTGGGCGCCTCTCTGGCCTGCGCAAAGGCCGCGGCGGAGAGCCTGGGCGTCAGCCTGTACAGCTATATCGGCGGCGTGAACGCCAAGACCCTGCCCGTGCCCATGATGAACATCCTCAACGGCGGCGCCCATGCCACCAACAACGTAGATATCCAGGAGTTCATGATCATGCCGGTGGGCGCCTCCTCCTGGAAGGAGGCCCTGCGCCGCTGCGCCGAGGTATTCCACACCCTGAAGGGCGTTTTGAAGGACAACGGCACCCCCGCCGCCGGCGTGGGCGACGAAGGCGGCTACGCCCCCAACCTGAAAAAGGACGAGGACGCCTTCAAGTGCATCGTGGCCGCCATCGAGAAGGCCGGCTACAAGCCCGGCGACGACTTCATGATCGCCATTGACGCCGCCGTGTCCGACTGGTACAACGCTGAGACCGGCTGTTATGATCTGCCCAAGGCCAAGAAGAGCATGACCAAGCAGCAGATGGTGAATATGTGGAAAAAGTTCGCTGATACCTATCCCATCATTTCCATGGAGGACTGCATGGGCGAGGACGACATCGAGGGCTGGCAGATGCTGACCAAGGCCCTGGGCAGCCGGGTCCAGCTGGTGGGCGACGACCTGTTCGTCACCAACACCGAGCGTCTGCAGATGGGCCTGGACAACAAGATCGCCAACTCCATCCTCATCAAGGTCAACCAGATCGGCACCCTGACTGAGACCCTGGACGCTATCGCCCTGGCCAACCGCCACGGCTACACCGCCGTGGTGTCCCATCGCTCCGGCGAGACCGAGGACACCACCATCGCCGACATCGTGGTGGCGGTGAACGCCGGCCAGATCAAGACCGGCGCCCCCAGCCGCACCGACCGGGTGGCCAAGTACAA
>CAZUWQ010000215.1:0-1777 GCA_964624195.1 uncultured Oscillospiraceae bacterium
GGCGGGGATGGGCCGGGAGGCGTAGCGGAACTCGCTGTCGTAGTCGTCCTCAATGAGGTAGCGGTCCGGGGCGGCGCTTGCCCAGTGGAGCAGGCGGCTGCGGCGGCCCGCGGGCATGGTGACGCCCAGGGGGAATTGGTGGGAGGGGGTCACATAGGCCAGCCGCGCCCCGGAGGACTCCAGCGCCTCCGGGCACATCCCCTCTCCGTCCACCGGGATGGGCAGCGCCTGCCGGCCATGTCGGTCCGCGGCGGCGTAGGCGGCGGGATAGCCCGGGTCCTCCAGGGCCAGGTCCGGATAGTCGGGCAGGAGCTGAAGCAGCAGGGACAGCAGATAGTCCACCCCCGCCCCCACCACGATCTGCCGGGGCTGACAGCGGACGCCCCGGTACTGGGCCAGCAGGTCCGCCAGCGCCTCCCGCAGGGGCAGGTCCCCCTGGGGGTGCCCCCGCTGGAGCAGGTCCGGGTTCTGATAGACCGCCTCCTTGGTGATCCTGGCCCAGGAGGAAAAGGGAAACACCGAGGTGTCCACCGCCGAGGTGGAGCAGTCATAGAGGAAGGCGGGCGGGGCGGCGTCCTCCGGCGGCTCCGGCTCGTCCGGGCAGACGGCCCCGGCGTCCGGCGCGGCGGGACCCATAGGCAGCAGATCGGCCGCCAGGTAGCCGCTGCGGGGGACGGCGCGGACGTAGCCCTCCGCCGCCAGCAGGGAGTAGGCGCTCTCCACCGTGCTCATGCTCACCCCGGCCAGGGCGCACAGCCGCCGCTTGGAGGGCAGCTTGGTCCCCGGCGGCAGCGCCCCGGACTGGATGGCGGCGGCGATATGGCGGTAGAGCTGGTCGTACAGGGGGGCGTCCCCGCCCAGCACGGGGAGGGAGAAGGAGTCGGCCATGCTATCACCTCAACTGACCACATAAAAAAGATGAAAACTGGGCATGGAAACCATACCAGTTTTGCGTATAATAGCATCAAAACGGGAAACCGTCAAGACCCCGGAAGGAGCGGTGAGCGATGGAGCAGTCAAAGAACAGGAGCAGGGTGCTGAAGCTCTGCGTTGTGGCGGTCATGGCGGCGCTGGTGGCGGTGGGCTCCGCCGTGCCCAATATCCAGATCCCGTCTCCCTTTGGCACCAACCGGTTTCATCTGGGCAACGTGATGTGCGCCCTGTCCGGCCTGCTGCTGGGCCCGTGGTGGGGAGGGCTGGCCTCCGGCCTGGGCTCCGCGCTCTATGACCTGCTGCTGGACCCTACCCGCTTCACCGAGTTTGCCATCACCTTTGTCACAAAAGGGGTGTACGGTCTGGTGGCCGGGGCCATGTTCTTCAAGGTGTTCAAGGGCAGGAGCAGCTACGTCAACGAGCTGGCGTCCAGCGCGGTGGCGGCGGTGAGCTACATCGTCATCTACCTGGTCAAGAGCTTCTTTTACAATGGCCTGCTCATCAAGGGCCTGACCGTCGGCGCGGCCTGGCTGGGCGTGCTGGAGCGCGTTCCGTCCTCGGCCTTTAACGGCATTGTGGCGGTGATCTTCGCCCCCATCCTGGGCGTGGCCCTCAACAAGGCGCTGAAGTCCGCCCACCTGGAGCGGGTGGTGAGATAAAGGCGGCGCCGCCGAAGTCCATGCATTTCGCGAAAAAAGGAAGTCCGCCGGCCGGCGGACTTCCTTTTTTGCGGAGGAAAGAGGACTTGCGACAGGACCGGCGCGACCTGAGGTCACAGCAGGACCACGCCGGCGTCCCGGCAGGCCCGGAGGGTCTGCTCGTCCCAGACGCTGGCCTGGACCTC
>CAZUWQ010000216.1:0-1760 GCA_964624195.1 uncultured Oscillospiraceae bacterium
TCCACCCGGCTGAACAGCTGAGGGGTGGAGATGGGAAAGGGGGGCTTGCACACCACCACGGAGCAGGGGGGCAGGGCCGGCAGCGGGGTGACCCGCTCCCCCCGGCCCTCCGCCAGGGCGGTGCCGCCGATGACGCAGTAGGGCACATCGGAGCCCACCGCCTCACCGACGCGGGCCAGCGCGGCGGGGGACAGGCCGGCGCCGGTGAGCCGGTCCATGGCCCGGAGGACCGCGGCGGCGTCTGAGCTGCCGCCGCCCATGCCGGCGCAGACGGGGATGCGCTTTTCAATGGCGATATCCACATGGCCGCCCAGGCCGGTGGCCTCTCGAAAGGCGGCGGCGGCCAGCTGGGCCAGGTTGCGCCCGTCGGAGGGGAGATAGGACAGGGTGGTGGACATTTTGCCCTCCCCCTGGGCGGGGGTGATGGTGAGGGCGTCGAACAGGTCCACCGTCTGCATTACCATCTGGAGGTCATGATAGCCGTCCTCCCGGCGGCGCAGGATGTCCAGGGTCAGATTCAGTTTGGCATAGGCGCGTATCTCCATGGGGCCACCTCCGGGCGGGAGCTGTCAGCGGATCTTTCGGGCTTCCAGATAGAAGCGTTTGTCGTGGGCCTCCCCCATGGAGAAGGTCTTGCGGGGGAGCGCCCCGCCGCGGATGACGGAGGGGAACAGGGCCCGCTTGGGCATGGGGGGCAGCAGGAAGGCGAGGTTGCCCGGACGGGCGGCAAACTCCCGGGCCACCGCCTCGCCGTGGATGTAGTCCACCCGGCCGGGGTGGCCGGTCAGGTATTCATCCAGAAACCGCTGCAGAGCGCCCACGGGGAGCTGGGCGGCGGAACGGGGGAGGGTGACGCTGCCCTCGCCGCCGGCCCAGATGTAGTGCAGCACATGGCCGTCCCCCTCCCCCCGGCAGGCGCCGGGGTAGTGGTGGATCAGGGCCCGGAGCAGCCGCTCCGGGTCAGTTTGGAACACCACCCGGTGGATGGGCTCGAACCGGAGAGAGTCGTCGTGGAGGTTGACCAGCTCCACCAGCGCCCAGCGGGCGGGAAGGCGGGGCCATTTTTCCGGGGGCGTCAGCCGTTTTTGCCGCTCATAGCACTCCTTGGCGGCGGCCAGGGAGTGATTTCCGTCCCCCACGGCAAAGAGCATCGCCGCCGCGCCGGGGCCGGCCTGACAGCGGGCCCGGAAGGTGTCCGGGGCGGACAGGGCGGTGAGGGCGGCGGCCACCTGGGTCTGTTGGGCTTCGCCCAGCCGCCAGCCGGTGATGTGCCCGCCCCGTTCCATCAGATCGAAGTCGTAGAGCCGCTCCATGGCGCCGGTCTGAGCGGACAGGGGCTCGATGACCGTCCGGTCTGGGTCGTCGGTGAGCAGCATGGCGTGGGGCAGCTCAATGGGGGCGTTTTTCCGCACGGCCACCCGGGGCGGGATGCGGGAGAGCACCACGCCCTCGGTGGCCCGGATGGGCGCGGATGAGCCGGGCTCATAGTCGTATTGTTCCAGGTCTACCATGCCCACCAGTCCCCGGCGGGTCCGGCCGTTGCTGAGAACGCGCTCCACATAGATCAGCGCGTTGTCCAGCCGGGCAAAGCGGTCCTCCCGGAGATAGCGGGCCATGGTGTTGTTGATGTCCATGATATCCGTCTCCATGTGGGGGCCGTCCAGACTGCTCTCCGGCAGGATGAGCCGGAGGGCGGAGGGGGCCCGGCCCACCCGCTCCTCCACCCGCTGCCAGTACTCCGGCTGGGAGGTGTACTGGTC
>CAZUWQ010000217.1:0-1080 GCA_964624195.1 uncultured Oscillospiraceae bacterium
CCCTGGAGCTGATCCTGTCCAACCACCGGATGGACTGCCTGACCTGCTCCCGCAACGCCCACTGTGAGCTGCGCCAGTTGTCCGCCGACCTGGGCATCGACGCCGTGCGCTACGCCAACGATCAGCTGCCTCCCCAGGTCGAGGACACCGCCCTCCACCTGGTCCGGGACAACTCCAAGTGCGTGCTGTGCCGCCGCTGTGTGTCCACCTGCCGCAAGCTGCAGGAGGTGGGCGTCATCGGCCCCAACGACCGCGGCTTCCACACCCACATCGGCTGCGCCTTTGACCGGGACCTGTCCGAGGTGGACTGCGTATCCTGCGGCCAGTGCATCGTCTCCTGTCCCACCGGCGCCCTGGCGGAGAAGGACTCCACCGCCGAGGTGCTGGCCGCGCTCCACGACCCCGCCAAGTATGTGGTGGTGGGTCCGGCGCCCTCCGTCCGGGTGACCCTGGGCGAGTGCTTCGGTATGCCCATCGGCTCCAATGTGGAGGGCAAGATGGTCTCCGCCCTCCACCGGCTGGGCTTTGACAAGGTGTTCGACGTGGACACCGGCGCCGACTTCACCATCATGGAGGAGGGCACCGAGTTCATCCAGCGGCTCACCCAGGGAGGGGCCATGCCCATGATCACCTCCTGCTCCCCCGGCTGGGTCCGCTTCTGCGAGCAGCACTACCCCGAGTTTCTGCCCAATCTGTCCACCTGCCGGTCCCCCCAGCAGATGTTCGGCTCCCTGGTGAAGAGCTACTACGCTGAGAAGGCGGGCATCGACCCCAAGGACATCTATGTGGTGTCCGTCATGCCCTGCACCGCCAAGAAATACGAGGTCAAGCGGGAGGAGCAGCGGCTGCCCAACGGCTGTATGCCGGTGGACGCCTCCCTCACCACCCGGGAGCTGGCCCGGATGATCACCCAGGCCGGCATGATGTTCGACCACCTGCCCGACGGGGAGTTTGACCCCATGCTGGGCGTCTCCACCGGCGCCTCCGTCATCTTCGGCGCCACCGGCGGCGTCATGGAGGCGGCCCTTCGGACCGTGGCGGAGAAGTTGGCCGGCGAGTCGGCCCCTGTGGAGTTCCATG
>CAZUWQ010000217.1:1090-1757 GCA_964624195.1 uncultured Oscillospiraceae bacterium
CCCCCCGCCGCCCCCGCCACTTCCGGCGCCACCGGCGGGTCCAGGAGGGCGGCCTGCGCACCGTGGTGGCAAAGGTGGCCGGCGAGGACATGGCCCCGCTGGAGTTCCACGAGGTCCGGGGCTGTGCGGGCATCAAGGAGGCCAGCTACCAACTGCCCGACCGCACCGTCCGGGTGTGCGTGGCCTCGGGCCTTGCCAACGCCAAGCAGGTGCTGGACGGCGTCCGCTCCGGAGATCTGAGCTATGACTTCATTGAGTTCATGGCCTGCCCCGGCGGCTGCGTCAACGGCGGCGGCCAGCCCCTCCACGACTCCACCGTCCGCTCCTTCACTAATCTTCGGGAGCTGCGGGCCAAGGCGCTCTACAGACAGGACGCCGAGATGCAGTACCGCAAGAGCCACGAGAGCCCGGTGGTCCGGGAGGTCTACGCCACCTACCTGGGCGAGCCCGGCGGCCACAAGGCCCACGAGCTGCTCCACTGCACCTACCAGGCGCAGAAGCGCTATCGCACGGATAACTAAGGAAAAACAGTACCACAAAATTTTTCCGATCGCAGCCTCTATTCAGAGATTTTCTCCAAGCGGAGCGTTCCGCAGTCCGCCCCGGCGGGCGGCGTGCTTCAGGACAGCCTGGCCGCCGGCTGTGAAGCCGGGAGCGGCGGCCTCCT
>CAZUWQ010000218.1:0-1755 GCA_964624195.1 uncultured Oscillospiraceae bacterium
GGGCCCTTGCCCTACTATGGCTGTGCGTTGTGATCGCCTCGCAGGGCCCGAGGTCCCGCCTTCGGCTCGGTCGTGCGGTAGGCGTGTGCCACCGGCACACACCGCCCCTCATTGGGCCGCGCCCTGCGGAATTTGAACCTTTCACAAACAGACCAGGCCCGGCTTGCGCGCAAACGCAAGCCGGGCCTGGCCTTATTTTAGCGCGGGCTGCTTTTCCTCCTGCTGGTACTTCGCCCAGGGGCGAAAGGTGTTGTCCCTGGGGGCGTCGTGGAGGATGACCTTGGGGGCTTCCAACACCACGGTGGCGTTGGGGGGCACGTCGAAGGTGACCACCGCGTTGGCGCCGATGCGGGCGCCGTCGCCGACGGTTACGGCGCCGATGATCTTCGCTCCGGCGCCGATGTACACGTTATCCCCGATGACGGGGGCGCCCCGGCCCCGGCTGTCCGGCAGGGTGTTGGAGCCGATGGTGACCTGGTGGAAGATGGTGCAGCCTTTTCCAATCCGGGCGCCGTAGGAGATAAAGATGCCCGCCAGCCCGTGGGGGGTGGTGAAGGGCTCTACCCGGTCCAGGCAGGGGATCAGGGCGTTGTGCCGGTCCAGGATCCTCTGGTTGGCGTGGACATACAGGGGCAGAAACAGCCTGCGCCAGCCGCGGGGCCGGACGATGTATTCCCGGTTGCGCCAGAATTTGGAGACCGGGTCGGGGAACAGCAGGCGCTTGAGCCTGCGGAGCAGGGTCCACATGGAGACGTCTCCTTTCCAGGTCTTATAGTAATGGAACGGGCGGAAAATGTCAACGGAGCTTCGCGTACTGATCCCAGGCTGTCCGCGGCGCCGCGGAGCGGCTGGGAAATGATGCTGCCGGGCAGGGGCAGGCAGAGCCGCCGCGGCACGGCCTCCGGTCTGCCCGCGGTCAGGTCCCGGTCCATGGGGAGGTATGCCCCTTGCCTGGGTACGAGCGCGGCGGGGCGCGGTTGACTTTCCGCCGCGTAGTATTATAATCGTATCGCGCTGAGATGTAAATGCCCGTTTTTTATCCGACGACCGGCAAAGAGGCCGGGCCGCGCCTTAAACTGATTTTAAATATTTTGGCAGTTGCAACTTAAGTCTGCTCTTGGTAGTATTAAATAAGAGGACGAGGAGGCAGGGGTATGTACACCATTTTGATCTGCGATGACGACAGGGATATCGTGTCCGCGCTGAAGATCTATCTCACCAGCGAGGGCTACCAAACAGTGGAAGCGTACAACGGGGAGGAGGCCCTGGCCGCGGCGCGGGCGGGGAATATCGACCTGATCCTTATGGACATCATGATGCCAAAGCTGGACGGCATCCGGGCCACTGCCCGGCTGCGGGAGGAGGGGAACATCCCCATCATCCTGCTCACCGCCAAGAGCGAGGACAGCGACAAGGTGCTGGGGCTGAACATCGGGGCGGACGATTATATCACCAAGCCCTTCAACCCCATCGAGGTGCTGGCCCGGGTGAAGAGCCAGCTCCGGCGGTATACCACCCTGGGCGGCAAGAGCCGGCCGGAGGACGCCGACGTGCTGCGCAACGGCTCCCTCACCATGGACGACGGGGCCAAGACGGTGGCGGTGGATGGGGAGGAGGTCAGCCTGACCCCTATCGAGTACAACATTTTGCGTCTGCTTTTGAAGAATCCGGGGCGGGTGTACTCCACCGCCCAGATCTACGAGCAGGTCTGGAACGACCCCGCTCTCGGCTCGGAAAATACGGTGGCCGTACACA
>CAZUWQ010000219.1:0-1739 GCA_964624195.1 uncultured Oscillospiraceae bacterium
GGCGGCGTGATTTTTAAGAAGTATTCACAACTGGGAGACGTGTCCGACTTTGCCGTGCAGCTTTGCGATACCATCAGCCGGGTGGCCGGCATTCCGGCGGTCATCACCGACCGGGACAGCTGCATCGCCGCCGGCGGGATCCCCCGCCGGGAGGTGGTGGACAAGCGGGTGTCGCCGCGGGTAGAGCAGATCATGGAGGAGCGGCAGAGCTTCCGGGGGACCGGACAGCCGACGCCTCTGTGCGACGGCAGCGACAAGTACCGCGTGCTGGTGGCGGTACCCATCCTGTCCGAGGGGGACGTGCTGGGCTGCGTCCTGTTCGTGTCCGAGGGCGAGGGGCCGGCGCTGACCGAGGTAGAGCTGAAGCTGGCCCAGACGGTGGCCGGATTTCTGGGCAAGCATATGGAGAGCTGAACGGCTCAGATCGGCGCCCGGAAGTGTAGAAGCAGACAAATACCCCGGAGGGGCGAGCCCTCCGGGGTATTTCCGCGTTATCGCTGGGGAAGATAGCTTTCCGGGTCCACGGGCTGCCCGTCCTGGGCCATGGCGAAATGCAGATGGCCCCTGCGGCCGCGCTCGGCGGCGGCGGTGTCACCCACCGATCCGATGATGGTGCCGGTGGATACGGTATCCCCCACCTTGACGGTGGGCTGGGCGGCCAGATTGGAATAGATGCTGACCAGGCCGCTGCCGTGGTCGATCTCCAGGGTGGTGCCCATCAGGTCGTCGTCGTAGAGGGCGCTCACTGTGCCGGCGGCGGTGGCGATGACCTGGGTGCCCAGATCGGCGGAGATGTCCAGCGCCGCGTGGGTGCGCCAGTCGCCCATAGTCTCGTCATAGGCCAGCGTCTCCACCGAGTAGGGGGCGATCACTGTGCCGTTGACAGGCCATGTAAACACCAGGGCGGCGGGCGTGGGGATGGGCGTGGGCTCCGGGGTGGGGGCAGGGGTGGGCTCCGGCGTCGGCGTGGCGGTGGGCGCCGGGGTGGGCTGGACCGTCGGCTGAGGACGTGCGGAGGCCACGGGGGGCGGCGTCACCGTGATGGCGGCGGAGCCGGATACCGGCTGGTCCGGGTCGTCACCCGTCAGGCTGCCCCGCACACTGCGAAACAGGTAAAAACCGGACAGGCCGATGGCGGCCACGCAGATCAGCACCACAAGATAAAACCCTTTTCCTGTGACAAAATCCGTGATCTTGTCGATCAATCTTGGTTTTCGATCGTTCATGAAAACACCTCCACCGGTAGTTTGGACAAAATGGAAGCCTTCTATACTCCGGAGGCAAGACCGGCGGGAAGAAGCGGCGGCGCGCAGGTCAAATGCAATCTGAGAAAGGGGCGAGCGGGAAAAATCAGAGAAACTGATATGAAAACCTTTCCCTTTTCGGGGGGCTTGTGAGGAAAAGGCGAAGGCCCATCATGAGCGGACAGAAGGAGCCGGAGGGAGAGCGCGGACCATCGCCCCTTGGCATTTCGCGGGGGAAATGGTATACTATAATAATATACAGGCGGAGGTGAGACATGGAGCGGGAGACCCTGGGGACCGCGGCGCGGCCGCCTGCTCGTGGACGTGGAGGGGCAGTATTGCCGTGATCGGATGCGCGGCACGCATATAAAAATACCCTGCAAGCCTCAGGCTTGCAGGGCTGATATAGAAGGCTCTACTGCATATAAACCGTTCGAATAATACGATCTCTGCCCATTTCTATAACAAAATTCCCGTATAAAATCTTCCTTTCAA
>CAZUWQ010000220.1:0-1729 GCA_964624195.1 uncultured Oscillospiraceae bacterium
GGACCCCCTGGCGGACAAGGTGCTGGTGCTCGCCGCCATGATCTGCTTCTGCGCCGGGGGCAGTATGCCGGCCTGGGCGGTGGTCATCGTGATCGCCCGGGAGTTCGCCGTGTCCGGCCTGCGGCTGGTGGCGGTGGACAATGGCCGGGTCATCGCCGCCGGCTGGTCGGGGAAGGTGAAGACCTTTTCCACCATGGTGTGCCTGTGCCTGATGCACCTGCCCATCTGGGCGTGGCTGAACTGGGTGTGCGTCATCGTCATCGCGGCGACCACGCTCTACTCCGGGGTGGAGTATTTTGTGAAGAATAAAGACGTGATCAACACCCGCAAGTGAGGCCGCCATGCTGGACTTTACAAAGCAGTGCCGGCCGGACGAGCCGCTGATCCACCCCACCTGCGTGGTGAAAAACTGCAAATTCGGCGCCTATGTGGAGCTGGGCGACCACTGTATCGCGGAGGAGACGGAGTTCGGGGACTATACCTATCTGTTCGGCTCCAACGATGTGATCTACGCCAGGCTGGGCAAATTCAACTCCATCGCCACCGGCGCGCGGATCAACCCGGTGCAGCACCCCATGCGGGAGCGGGCGGCGGCCCACCACCTGACCTATCGGGCGTCCCACTACGGGCTGGGGGAGGACGACGACTCGCTGATCCGGTGGCGCCGGGACGCCCCGGTGACCACCGGGAACGACGTGTGGATCGGCCACAACGCCATCATTATGAAAAATGTCACCCTGGGGGACGGCGCGGTGGTGGCAGCCGGGGCGGTGGTCACCCACGACGCGGCCCCCTATGAGATCGTGGGCGGCGTGCCCGCCCGGCACATCGGCTGGCGGTACGACGGGGACACCATCGCCGCCCTGCTCCGCATCCGCTGGTGGGACTGGACCCACGACCAGTTGAAGGAGCGTCTGCCCGACTTCAACGACGTGCCCGCCTTCGTGCGAAAATACGACAGACAAAAGGACCGCTGACAGGCCGCGTTCTCCGCGGGGCCCGTCAACGGTCCTTTTTTATGGGCGGAAAGGCTCTCAGAATTCCGCGCTGCCCACCGTGCGGGGGTGGAGCTCCACGTCGCGGATGTTGGACACGCCGGTGAGATACATGACCATGCGCTCGAAGCCCAGGCCGAAACCGGCGTGGCGGCAGGAGCCGTACCGGCGCAGGTCCAGATACCACCAGTAGTCCTTGGGGTCCAGGCCCAGCTGGGCCATGCGGGCCTCCAGCATATCCAGGCGCTCCTCCCGCTGGCTGCCGCCGATGATCTCCCCGATGCCGGGGACCAGGCAGTCGGCGGCGGCCACGGTCCTGCCGTCGTCGTTGAGGCGCATATAGAACGCCTTGATCTCCTTGGGGTAGTCGGTAACAAAGACCGGGCGCTTAAAGTGCTTTTCGGTGAGATACCGCTCGTGCTCGGTCTGGAGGTCGCAGCCCCAGTCCACCGGGTAGTCGAATTTGTGGCCGGAGCGCTTCAAAATGTCGATGGCCTCGGTGTAGGACACCCGGGCGAAGTCGGAGGACGCCACGTGCTCCAGCCGCTCCTTCAGGCCCTTGTCCACGAAGGAGTTGAAGAAATCCATCTCGTCGGGGCAGCGCTCCATGACCTCCCGGAGGATGGACTTGATCATGGCCTCGGCCACCTCCATGTCCCCGTCCAGGTCGCAGAAGGCCATCTCCGGCTCGATCATCCAGAACTCGGCGGCGTGGCGCTGGGTGTTGGAGTTCT
>CAZUWQ010000221.1:0-1727 GCA_964624195.1 uncultured Oscillospiraceae bacterium
CCCCCATGATCATCCTGAATGTCACCTCCGTCATGCTCCGCGCCGACCCGGAGCGGAAAGCCCTCTATGAGGACCGGGCCCAGCAGTGCGTGGACGAGATCTTCAAGTACCATGTGAAGCCTGAGCTGAAATGCGTGCTGGAAAACGTGGACGTGGACGGCGCCCCCCGGCTGTACTACACCGAGGGCCGCACCGTCAACCCCGGCCACGACATCGAGGGCGTGTGGTTCCTGCTGGAGCACGCCCAGCGCACCGGCGACAAGGAACTGGTGGGCAAATGCGAGCAGATCTTCAACTGGGCCATCGAGGCCGGCTGGGATAAGGAGTACGGCGGCCTGCTCTACTTCATCGACGCCCTGGGCAAGCCCCCGGAGGCCTATGAGCACGACATGAAGCTGTGGTGGCCGCACAATGAGATCCTGATCTCCTCCATGATGCTCTACCGGGACACCGGCAAGGAGCAGTACCTGGACTGGTTTTACAGGACCCTGGACTACTGCAAGGCCCACTTCGCGGACCCTGAGTACGGCGAGTGGTACGGCTACCTCCGCCGGGACGGTCTGCCCACCATGCCGCCCACCAAGGGCTCCACCTTCAAGGGCCCCTTCCATATGCCCCGCAGCATGATCATGGTGGACATGATGATCGGGCAGATCCTGGAGCGTTAAGCGCTGTCTTAAGCGAAAACACAGGAGGACACAGCCATGAAAAAGCGTGCCGCGTTCAGCCTTTTAGGGCTGGGCCTGGCCGGCGTCGGCGCCGCCGGAGGACTCACCGCCCTGGGCAATTACTTATATGATCAGGCCATGCTCCCCAGGGTCCGGGACCCCGAGCGGATGGATGAGTTTCCCGCACAGGCGGAGGGCCGTCTGTGGGCCAGGGAGGGCCGGGGCTTCCGCCCCGTCACCATCCAGGCGGTGGACGGGCTGGCCCTCTGGGCTGCCCATGTGCCCGCCCTGGGCGATTCCCACCTCTGGGCCATCTGTCTTCACGGCTACTACGACACTCACGAGTCCATGGGCGCCATCGCCCGCCGCTACCACGAGGATGGCTGGAACGTGCTCCTGCCCGATCAGCGGGGCCACGGAAACAGCGAGGGCGGCTATGTGGGCTGGGGCTATGACGAGCGGCTGGACCTGCTGGGCTGGGTGAACTTCATCACCCGCCGGGACCCCGACGCGGAGATCGTGCTCCACGGCGTGTCCATGGGCGCGGCCACCGTCCTCATGGCCGCCGGCGGCGCCCTGCCCCGGCAGGTCAAGGCCGCCGTGTCCGACTGCGCCTATACCTCCATTGAGGAGGAGATGCGCCACGTCCTGCTCCAGGGCTATCACAGCCGCGTCCCCTCCTCCCTTCCCCTCCCCGCCGGCGTCCTCTTTGCCCTTCTCCGCCGGGCCACCCTGCGCCGGGCCGGCTTCGACCTGCGGGACGTGCGCCCCATCGACGCCGTCACCGAGTCCAGGACCCCCACCCTGTTCATCCACGGCTCCAACGACGAGTTCGTCCCCGCCGCCATGATGGGCAGGCTCTATCAGGCCGCCCGCTGTCCCAAGAGCTTCCTTTGGATGCCCGGCGCCGCCCACGCCCAGTCCATAGGCGCCGATCCGGACCTCTACTGGACCACGGTGATCACCTTCCTCCGCGAGTACTTCAACGAGCTCAAGGAGTCCTTTTAAGCGGAAGCGATATAAAAAGCCCTGAGACCTCCCGATCTCAGGGCATACGGC
>CAZUWQ010000222.1:0-1717 GCA_964624195.1 uncultured Oscillospiraceae bacterium
GAATCACCGCACGGAAATTCTGGACCTGCGCACCGCTCTGGAAGTGCTGCGCGGCGCCCCCGGCCAGCTGGTGGAGACCAGCGTGGAGGTGGACCCCGCCGCCGAGCTGTCCGGCGTGTACCGCTATGTGGGCGCGGGCGGCACGGTGAAGCGCCCCACCCAGGTGGACGGCCCGGCCATGATCTTCCACAACATCAAGGGCCATCCCAACGCCAGCGTGGCCATCGGCGTGCTGGCCAGCCGGGAACGGGTGGCAAACCTGTTCGGCTGCAAAAAGGAGGAGCTGGGCCGGCTGGTGAAGGACTGCGCCGCCCACCCCATCCAGCCGGTCGTGACAGACGGCCCCGCGCCCTGTCAGGAGATCGTCCACCGGGCCACGGACCCTGATTTTGACCTGTTCCAGCTCATCCCCGCCCCCACCAACACCCCGGTGGACGCGGGCCCCTACATCACCCTGGGGATGTGCTATGCCACCCACCCGGATACGGGCCTGAGCGACGTGACCATCCACCGGATGTGCGTTCAGTCGAAAGATGAGCTGTCCATCTTCCTCCAGCCCGGCTCCCGGCACATCGGGGCTATGGCCGAGCGGTGCACCGAGCTGAGGAAGCCGCTGCCCATCTCCGTGTCCATCGGCGTGGACCCGGCCATCGAGGTGCTGTCCTGCTTCGAGCCGCCCACGACGCCCCTGGGCTTCAACGAGCTGTCCATCGCCGGGGCGCTGCGGCAAAGGCCGGTGGAGCTGGTGAAGTGCCTGACCGTCAACGAGCACGCCATCGCCAACGCCGAATATGTGATCGAAGGCGAGATTTTGCCTGGGAGTAATCATGTGGTGGAGGACCGGAACACCCACACCGGCTTCGCCATGCCGGAGTTCCCCGGCTACAACGGCGCCGCCAGCCACGAGTGCTGGCTTTTGAAGGTCAAGGCGGTCACCCATCGGAGAGGCCCCATCATGCAGACCTGCATCGGCCCCAGCGAGGAGCACGTCAATATGGCGGGCATCCCCACCGAGGCGAGCATCCTGGGCATGATCGACAAGGCCCTGCCGGGGAAAGTGCTTAACTGCTACGCCCACCGCTCCGGCGGCGGGAAGTATATGGCCGTTCTCCAGTGCCGCAAGACCGTCCACACCGACGAGGGCAAGCAGCGGCAGGCGGCCCTGCTGGCCTTCTCCGCCTTCCCGGAGCTGAAGCACGTCATTCTGGTGGACGAGGACGTGGACATTTTCGACACCGACGACGTTCTGTGGGCCATGAACACCCGCTTTCAGGGGGACCGGGACGTTATCACCATCCCCGGCGTGCGGTGCCATCCTTTGGACCCCAGCTCCAGCCCGGACTACTCCCCGTCCATCCCCGACGTGGGCGTTTCCTGCAAGACGATCTTTGACTGCACCGTGCCTTTCCATCTGAAAGGCCGCTTTCAGCGCGCCCCGTTCCTGGAGCTGGACCCCGACAGGTGGCTCCATGGATAGGCGGCTGATCGTGGGGATGAGCGGCGCGTCCGGCGCGCCGCTGACGGTGGAGCTGCTGCGGCGGCTCCACGACGACCACCCCGAGGTGGAGACGCATCTCGTCGTCACCCGCGGGGCCGAGCTGACCCTGGCCCAGGAGACGGATGTGACGCTGGACGAATTGAGATCGCTGTCCGGCGTCTGGCACAGCAGCGACGCCATCGGCGCGTCCATCGCCAGCGGCAGCTTCCAGACCATGGG
>CAZUWQ010000223.1:0-1708 GCA_964624195.1 uncultured Oscillospiraceae bacterium
CCCGGTCCGCGTTGGTGGGCTGGGTCTTTGTGTTCAGATACTTCCGGGCCAGCGGACGGACGGCCAGCAGGCACAAGAGGCTGACGATCAGGAACAGGGCGATCTGAAGCCAGAGCGGAGCGCCTAACAGAGCGGCGATCAGCGCCGCCAGCGCGCCGGCGGCGAACCAGATCGAGGTCAGGCCCACCGAGACGGCCTCGCCCACGCCGAAGAGCAGCAGCAGGCCCAGCCAGATCAGCTTGATGACAGGCTCCATTGTGTTTCCTCCTCTCCCGAACCCCGCCGCGGAGGTTCTTTTATGATTTATATTGTATCACAAAGGGAGCGAACAGAAAAGTATGATTTCTGTAATATTGGTTGCCAGCGCTTCCGTTTCCTGGTATACTGATACCGGACTCCCTTTGTGCTGTCAGCATACACCTTGCAGTCGATGGAAGGTCAAGTGTTTTTTGCGAAAATTTTGAACACGCGCTCCGGGCCGGCCCGGAGCGGAAGGGGAAACAAGTCATGGAGCGGAAGCTGCGGTTTGTCATACCAGCCCTCATGGGGGTAGAGAGCCTGGTGGCCTATGAGCTGAAGCGGCTGGGGATGGCCGAGGTGCGGGCGGAGAACGGGCGGGTGCTGTGCGTCGGCGGGACCGCGGACATCCCGCGGCTCAACCTGAACCTGCGCACCGGGGCCAGAGTGCTGCTGGAGCTGGGCGCGTTTCCCGCACGGAGCTTCGAGGAGCTGTTTCAGGGAGTGGAGGCCCTGCCCTGGGAGGACTTTATCCCCCGGGAGGGGCAGTTCCCGGTGAAGGGGTACACCATCAGCTCCCAGCTCCACGCCGTCCCCGCCTGCCAGTCCATCATCAAAAAGGCGGCGGCCAAAAGGTTGGGGTCGGTGTACGGTTTGGAGACGCTGCCGGAGACGGGGGCGGTGTACCAGATCCAGTTCTCCATTCTAAAGGACCGGGCCGCCCTGCTGCTGGACACCTCCGGGGCCAGCCTGTATAAGCGGGGCTACCGGGCGCGGAATATGGGCGCGCCCCTGCGGGAGACGCTGGCGGCGGCGCTGGTGGCCCTGTCCCGCTACCGGGGCCGGGACCCGTTCTGCGATCCCTTCTGCGGCTCGGGCACCATCCCCATCGAGGCCGCCCTCATCGCCAAAAACCGGGCGCCGGGGCTGAACCGGTCCTTTGCCGCCCAGCGGTGGGCGTGGCTGGACAGCGGCCTTTGGTCGGCGGCGGCGGAGGAGGCCATGGACCTGGAGTTTCACGGAAATTATGAGATCTGGGGCGGGGACATCGACCCGGCGGCGGTGGAGCTGTCCCGGCACAACGCGGAACTGGCCGGGGTGGACGACGTGGTGAGCTTTGAGGTGGCGGACGCCGCCCGCTTCCATTGGGGCGGGCCGCGGGGCCGTGTGGTGACCAACCCGCCCTACGGGGAGCGGCTGATGGAGAAGAGCGAGGCGGAGGCGCTGTACCGGGCCTTCGGCAGGGCGGCGGCCAGGCTGCCTGACGGGTGGGAGGTGGACGTGCTGTCCTCCCACACCGAGTTCGAGCGGGCCTTTGGCCGGCCTGCGGACAAAAAGCGAAAGCTCTACAACGGTATGATCAAGTGCGACCTGTTTATGTACGGCGTCAAAGGAAAATGACAGAGGGGGCGCGGTCGATGCGGCATGTATTCATCATCAACCCGGCGGCGGGAAAACGGAAAGGGGCCCG
>CAZUWQ010000224.1:0-1699 GCA_964624195.1 uncultured Oscillospiraceae bacterium
TGACGGGGGTGTGGGCCAGCTCCTCCAGGTCGGCGGAGATGTCCATGGTGGTCTCGGCACCCCGGTGGACGCCGCCAATGCCGCCGGTGGCGAACACCTTGATGCCCGCCATATGGGCAATGATCATGGTGGTGGTGACGGTGGTGGCGCCGTCGGCTTTGCGGGCCACCAGCACCGCCAGGTCCCGGCGGCTGGCCTTGGCCACCTTGGGGCCGGCTTTGCCCAGGTATTCGATCTCCTCCTTGGAGCAGCCGGCCTTCAGCCGCCCGCCGATGACGCAGATGGTGGCGGGGACGGCGCCGTTCTCCCGGATGATGTTCTCCACGGCCAGAGCGGTCTCTACATTCTGTGGATAGGGCATACCGTGGGAGATGATGGTGGACTCCAGCGCCACCACGGGCTTGCCGGCGGCCAGAGCGGCGGCCACCTCGGGAGAGATGTCGAGATACTTGCTCAGATTCATGATGGTTTCCTCCAATGCAGATATGAGATAAGAGATAATGAGGGGAAAGGTCAGCTTAAACGGGCGCGGACCAGCTCGGCGCTCATGCTGGGGTTGATGGTGTCGGGGCTCTCCATGGCGAGGGCGGAAGCGGCCAGGCCGGCCTGGGCGGTGCGCTTCAGGTCGGTGCCCTCCAGGTAGGCCCAGACCAGAGCGGCCATAAACGCGTCGCCGCAGCCGGTGGTATTCACCATGTTACCGGGCAGGCAGGGCAGACGGCAGCGGCTGTTGTGGTCGGCGGCCAGCACGCCGTCCCCGCCCAGGGAGATGAACACCCGGCGCAGGCCGGTGTCCAGCAGGGCGTCCGCCGCCCGGTCCAGGCTGTCCTCGCCGGTGATGGACACGCCGGACAGCAGCTCCGCCTCCAGCCGGTTGGGCTTCAGGGTGTGGAGCTTGCCCAGCACCGGGCGCAGCTTCTCCGCCTTGGCGGTGGAGACCGGGTCGGCGAAAATGGGCAGCCGCACATGGTCCGCCAGCCACTGGATGGACTGGGCCGGGATATTGGCGTCCACCACCACTACCTGGGCGTTGTTCAGCAGGGGGGCGCGGGAGGCCAGGAAGGCGGGGGTCAGGTGCTCGTAGATGTCCATATCGGACAGGGCCAGCGCCATGTCGCCCCGCTCGTCGGCAATGAACAGGTAGGTGGAGGTGGAGCCGCCGGGCACCTGGAGGGAGCGGCTGATGTCGATGCCCAGTTCTCCGCAGGAGGCGGCGATCCGCTGGGCGTACAGGTCGTCCCCGAAGACGGTGAGCATCCGGGTGTCCACCCCCAACAGGGCCATGTTGTGGGCGATATTCCGGCCTACGCCGCCCAGACTCATGCGCACATGGCCGGGGTTGGAGTCCGCCGGCACCAGCGGCGCGTTGGGCATACCGCCGATGTCCATGTTCACTCCGCCAACCACCACCGCGTAGGGGGTGGTGGACACGATGTAGCCCTTTCCGATGATGTGCCCCTTTTTCATCAGGTTGGAGATGTGAACGGCCACTGAGGATCGGGTGATCCCCGCCCGGTCCGCCAGCTCCTGCTGGGAGATGAGCGGATCCTCCTCGATCCACCGAAGGAGCTGCCGTTCCCGCTGGGTCATAGCAGTCACCACCTAAACGAAAGTTTAAGCCGCAAAACAATGCTTATTATATACGGGGGGAGGGAGAATGTCAAGAGCGGAGCCAAAATCGGCAGGCTCCGTTCGATTT
>CAZUWQ010000225.1:0-1686 GCA_964624195.1 uncultured Oscillospiraceae bacterium
AATGCGTTCTCTGGGTATCTGTACTTTCGGCGGCATAGCCCCGCCCCCTTAATAAAAATACTTTCATATAAAACTGTTTTTATTATAGCGCCGCCTGCTGGAATTGTCAACCGTTTTTCACGGGCCTGACGAAAGCTCTCGCGGCAGAGCCGGGAAGCGGACCGGCCGGCTGAGGGCCCGCCGCGGGATCGGCTCTCGCAAAAACGAGGCGGGAGGTCAGCCCAAAAGGGTTGGCCTCCCGCAAATCGCTCCCGCCGATCGATCCGGAGCGTTTTCAGACGTTTTCTTACGAGCCGCGGACTCGTGAGTCAGTAGATGGAGTCCAGGAGGGCGATGGCCTGGGCCACGGCGTGGTCGTCGCAGTGGCACAGGAGGTGGGCGCCCCAGTCCTTCACCGCCTGGGCGCAGTTGGCCGGGGCGAAGGGGATGGCGGATACGGCCAGCATGGGGATGTCGTTCTGGTTGTCGCCGATGCAGTAGACCTTCGCGGGGTCGACGCCCAGCAGGCGGGTGACCCGTGAGACCATCTGGCCCTTGTCGCTGCCCTTGGCGGTGAGCTCTAAGAGGTAGTGGTTGGAGAAGATGACCTCATAGTCCGCCGACCAGTTCTGAAGGATGTGGGCCTGCACACTCTCCAGGTAGAAGGCGTCCTGTTCCATGATGAGCTTGTTCCATGGGGTGGGCATATCGGCGATGGGACAGAGGGTGTGGGGAACGCCCACCCGCTCCAGGTGCTTCATGGTGACCACGTTGGGGTTGTGGACATAGATCTCGTCGCCGTGGTAAGCCTCAAAAGCCAGGTCGGGGAACTGCTCGCACAGCCGGATCATCCGCTGGGCGGTGTCCGGGCAGAGCTGGGTGTCCACCAGATAGCGGTCCTCCTGATAGTCGTAGACGGAGGCGCCGTTGGACAGCACCACGGGGGCGTTGAACTCCAGGGATTCCCGCTGGATCTGCGGGGTGAAGGTGCGGTGGGCCCGTCCGGTGGCGATGGAAAAGCGGCCGCCGTGGTCCATGAAGTAGCGGACGGCGGCGTGGTTTTCCGGAGAGACCGTCAGCCTGCTGTTATATAAGGTATCGTCATAGTCGCTGAAAAACAGCACACCGTCGAACTTGCCCAAAAGAAAGACTCCTTATCGGTTGATGTCGCCCCCCAGGATATACTTGCGCAGAGGACGAATGTAGTAGAGCAGCACGCAGACGAGCACCGTGACTATGGCAGAGGCGCCCACGGTGATGCCGTTGTAGAGGAACGAATAGAACCATTCGCTGGTCATGGTCAGGCCCAGGAAGGTCTCGGGCATATATATGCCCCAAAGGGTCGCCCCGGTGACCCATACGGACAAAAAGCGGCCCAGGCAGCCCAGCACCGCACCCAAAATAACGCCGCCCAGGTTTTTGATACAGCGCCCTATCCCGGCAAGGCCGATAAGGGTGCAGGCGATCACATAGTCACCGATGATGGATTGCCAGCCGATGGCGATGCCGGCGCCCAGCATGAAATCCAGAAGGCCCAGCACCAGACCGGCCAACAGGCCCCGGCCGACCCCCCAGCGCAGGGCAAAGATGACGATGGGCAGCATCATCAGGGAGACAGAGCCGCCGTTGGGCAGATGGCCCAGCTTGAGGTATCCCAATATTTCCGCCAGGGCGACAAAGACCGCGCCCTCTACCAGCGAACGGACC
>CAZUWQ010000226.1:0-1652 GCA_964624195.1 uncultured Oscillospiraceae bacterium
TCGTCCTTCTTCTCCTTGGAGGTATCGGTCTTCTGGGTGTCCTGGTCGCTCTGGGTGCCCTTGCTGGACACGGCCCACTTGGTGAACTCCACCCGGACCCGGTCGGCGCTGGTCTCGATGACGATGGTCTCCTCCTTCACCGCGCAGACTGTACCCACGACGCCGCCGATGGTGGTGATCACATCGCCCGGCTTCAGGCTGTTACGCATCTCGTTGGCCGCTTTTTTCTTCTTGTTCTCCGGACGGATCATCAGAAAATAGAAGACGGCGATCAGGATCACGATCATAACGATCATGGATACCATAGAGCTGCCGCTGGAAGCGGTGCCCGCCAGGGGGATCAGATTCCATGTAAATGGCATAGTGATTTCTTCCTCCAATACCTAAAGTATATACCAGTATTATAGACTCATACCGCGCCAAACACAAGTCTTTTTTTCTCATTTGTTAAAGTCTGGCCCAAATCATGGCGCGATCTGCCCCGCGGCTATTGGACCCGTCCCGCCAGACGTTCCGAGTACTCCGCCCGGAACTCCCCAAACCGTTCCTGCTCCAGCGCCTCCCGGACGCGGCGGACCAGTTCGTTGTAAAAGTACAGGTTGTGCGTCACCGCCAGCCGCATGGCCAGCATCTCCCCCGCCACGAACAGATGCCGCAGATAAGCCCTTGAGAAATTCCGGCACACCGGGCAATCACACTCAGGGTCGATGGGCTGTTCATCCAGCTTGTACCGCTCATTTTTGATGTTCAATGCTCCGGACCAGGTGAACAGCTTGCCGTGCCGGGCGTTGCGGGCGGGCATAACGCAATCGAAAAAGTCCACCCCACGGGCCACCGCCTCAATGATGTTGGACGGCGTGCCCACCCCCATGAGGTACCGGGGCCTGTCCGCCGGCATATAGGGCTCCACCGCCTCGATAATGTCGTACATCACCTGGGTGGGCTCCCCCACTGCCAGACCGCCGATGGCGTAGCCCTCGCAGTCGATCCTGGCCGTCTCCCGCATATGCCAGATGCGAAGGTCAGGGTAAGTGGCCCCTTGATTGATACCGAACAGCATCTGATGGGGGTTCACGCGATCCGGCAAGGCGTTCAGCTTGTCATGCTCTGCCTTGCAGCGCTCCAACCAGCGCAAGGTGCGCTCGCAGGACGCCTTGGCGTACTGGTATTCCGCCGGATTCTCCACGCACTCGTCGAAGGCCATGGCGATATCGCTGCCCAGGTTGGACTGGATGCGCATGGACTCCTCCGGCCCCATGAAGATCCTTTTTCCGTCGATGTGGGACGCGAAATGGACTCCCTCCTCGGTGATCTTCCGCAGCCCCGCCAGGGAGAACACCTGGAAGCCGCCGCTGTCCGTCAGCATAGGCCCGTCCCACCGCATAAAGCGGTGCAGCCCGCCCATGGCCTTCACGACATCGTCACCGGGCCGCAGGTGAAGATGATAGGTGTTGGACAACTCCACCTGACAGCCGATCTCCTTTAAATCAAAGGCGGACAGTCCTCCCTTGATCGCCCCCTGGGTGCCCACGTTCATAAATACCGGAGTCTGGACCGTCCCATGGGCGCAGGTAAACTCCCCCCGCCGGGCCCTTCCCTCCGTTTTCAGCACTCGAAACATACCTCAGCCCCTTATCTAAGAAATGAGCATC
>CAZUWQ010000227.1:0-1642 GCA_964624195.1 uncultured Oscillospiraceae bacterium
GGTCGATGAAGGCGCCGGTGCCGCCGGCGCAGGAGCCGTTCATCCGCTCCTCCAGAGCGCCGCCGAAGAAGATGATCTTGGCGTCCTCACCCCCCAGCTCGATGACCGCGTCGGTGTCGGGGATGTATGTGTTGACGGCGGCGGCGGTGGCGTACACCTCCTGTACAAAGTCCAGCCCCGCGGCCTTGGCGACGCCCAGGCCCGCGGAGCCGGTGATGACCAGCTTGATGTCCTGGCCCCGGAGCATATCCTCAATGGAGCGCAGGGTCTCGCACGCCCGCTCCCGGGTCTTGGAGTAGTGCCGCTCATAGGAGCGGAACAGCAGCTTGTCGTCCGCGTCCAGCACCACCACTTTCACGGTGGTGGAGCCAATGTCGATGCCTACGCGCAGATTCATATTGGAGTCCTCCTGAAATTCAGGGTCAGGCGCCTGTTCCCCATACGGCGGGGCAGGCGCGCTTTTTATATTATACAAAATCAATAGGCGTTTTTCAATAGCAGGATGTTGTACATCTGGGCGGTTTTGTCTGGTTTGGTCGGTTTCTGACCCCCGCGGTCGAATGGCTCTTCCAGGCCCTGGCCGGGTCCTCCCGCTCTGCCGCAAAAAATGAAAAATCTGGAAATCACCTATTGCCAAATGGAAAATTTTGTGCTATTTTAGAAGCGTGGAAGGTAAAAAAAGGGACCCCCGTGCGGAACAGGGACCAGAAAGGATCGATCAACATGAATGGACAGGTGAAAGCTTTGATGGGAGCGCCCTCGAATACGCAAATGAAAACGCTGAATGAGCGGATCAGGATCCTGTTGGCGGACGCCTCGGAGGAGTTCCGGCGTATGTTCTCGGATGTGGTGGAAGGGGAGGAAGATCTGACGCTGGTGGGCCAGACAGGTGACGGGGAGGAGCTGCTGCGGCTGGCGGCGGAGACCGGGCCTGACGTGGTGGTCATGGACCTGCTGCTCAGCGGGATGGACGGGCTGGAGGCGCTGGAACGACTGCGGGGCAAGGTGCCGGTGCTGGCGCTGACCGGAAAATTCGCGCCCGCTATGGCGGAGCTGGCGGCGGAGAACGGGGCCGCCTACTGTATGCTGAAGCCCTGCCGCCTGCCCGCGGTCATGGAGCGGGTCCGGCAGCTGGTATGGGGCAGGTCCGCGGAGCCGGAGACAGATCTGATGGACGAGCGGGAGCTGGAGCGCCGGGTGACGGACATCATCCACGACATCGGCGTGCCGGCCCACATCAAGGGCTATCAGTATCTGCGGGAGGCCATCACGCTGACGGTAAAGGATATGGAGGTCATCAACGCGGTGACGAAGATCCTGTACCCGGCGGTGGCCAAGAAGTTCGGCACCACCGCCAGCCGGGTGGAGCGGGCCATCCGCCACGCCATCGAGGTGGCCTGGGACCGGGGCGATCTGGAGACGCTGCAAAAATATTTCGGTTACACGGTGTCCAACGCCAAGGGGAAGCCGACAAACAGCGAGTTTATCGCCATGATCGCGGACCGCATCCATTTGGAGCGGGACCGGCGGGCGATGTGACCGCAAACCCGTGGGCCGCAAGAGACAGAGGCGCCTTGTAAGCCTTTGCCGCAGCGATCGACGCCGTAAAAGGCGAGCGCTTCTGACTTATTGGACCTCGACC
>CAZUWQ010000228.1:0-1642 GCA_964624195.1 uncultured Oscillospiraceae bacterium
CCATGCCGTTGAACAGGTGGGTGGCGTGGCTGGCGCCCCGGGCAAAGGCCTCCATAGCCTGGTCGTAACCGCAGGAGGTGTGGCCCAGGGACACAGTGGCCTTCCGGGACACATAGCCGATGAAGTCCATGGCCCCCTCCTCCTCGCAGGCCACCGTCACCAGCCGCACCTGGCCGCCGCTGGCCTCGTTCAGCCGATCGAAGAGGGCGGCGTCGGGCAGGTGCAGGTTCTCCGCCGCCTGGGCGCCCCGCTTGGCAAAGCTCAGGAACGGCCCCTCCAGGTGGACGCCGGCGCACTTGGCGCCGCCCGCCCGCCGGAAGTCCCGCAGGGCGTGCATGGCGGGGGTGAGCGTCTCCTCCTTCAGAGTCATGGTGGTAGCCACGAAGGAGGTGACGCCGTGGGCGGCGTAGTAGTCGGCCATGGGCTGCAGGCCCTCCGGCTTACCGTCGGAGAAGTCCTCCCCCATGGCGCCGTGGGTGTGGATGTCCACCATGCCGGGGATCAGGTACGCGCCCTGGGCGTCCAGGTCCGCCGGGCCCTCCAGTCTGCCCACCGCGGTGATGGTCCTGTCAAAGCGGACGTCGGCGTCCACAAAGGACTTACCCACAAATACCTTCGCGTTTTTGATGAGCATCGAGGCTTCCCCCTTACTTCAATTCAGGCAGCGACGCGGCGGCCATGGACTGGCCCACCCGGCGGAAGTTCTCGTCGGGCAGCTCCGGCGTGATCTTGCCGTCCAGACCGGGATACTCGTCCGCCAGCACCTTCTTGGCGGTGTCCAGGATGACGTCGCCGCCCCTGCCGGACATGACCCGGCCCAGCAGCAGCACATGGCGGCAGCCGTACAGATCATAATAGTATGCCAGGGTGTGGCCCAGATATACGCCGATGGAGCGGTACACCGCCGCGGCCCGGTCGTCGCCCTCCTCCATGAGCTTCTGCACCGCCTTCAGCTTCTCGGCGGGGGACAGGCTCTCGTCCAGCTCGATGCCGGCTCTGGGGGCCAGCTTGATCACGGAGTCCTGGGAGAAGTACTTCACGCCGCAGCCGATATCGTGGCTCCACTCGTCCTCCATGGCGCCGGCGTCCACGTCCACGGGGACAAAGGCCAGCTCGTTGAGCCAGCCGGTGACACGGCCCCGCTCGTCCACATAGCCCACCGCCTCGCTGGTGCCCATGGCAATGCCCAGCACACTGTTGTCGTTGAGGCTCATGGCCCCCGCCAGGGCGGACACATCGCCGTCGTTGATGACGCAGTAGGGCACGTCGCCGAAGGTGTCGGTAATGGCCCTGATATAGATGTCCTTCACCTTGGCGTCAAACAGGTCCTTGGGCACCTTCAGAAACAGGGACGCGCTCATGGTGCGGTTGTTGATATACACGCCGGCGGAGGACACGCCCACCGCGTCCACCCGGGGCATATGCTCCGCGGCGGACTTGAGGGCGGCCACGATGCCGTCGTAGTGGTACCGCGGGTCGGAGTTGGTCTTGGGAAACCACACCACCTCCTCGGAGTACACCGTCTTGCCGTCGATGACGGCGGACACCTTGCGGTCGGACCCGCCGGCGTCGAAGCCGATGCGGCAGCCCTCCAGGTGGCCGCCCATGGCTTTGGGGGCGTCCTTGGGCTGGGGCAGCTCGT
>CAZUWQ010000229.1:0-1636 GCA_964624195.1 uncultured Oscillospiraceae bacterium
GAGGCGGTGACCAACGCCATCGTCCACGCCTACCCCGACTGCATCGGAAAGATCACCATGCGCCTGCGCCTCCGCGAGGGCGGCGAATTGGAGGTGCAGATCAAGGACTCCGGGGTAGGCATTCCCGACGTGGCCCAGGCCCTCACCCCCCTGTTCACCACCGGCAACGAGGAGCGCTCCGGCATGGGCTTCACCATCATGGAGAGCTTTATGGACAGCCTGAAGGTGCGCTCCACCGTGGGCAAGGGCACCACCGTCACCATGCGCAAGCGGATCGCCCGCAGGACGGGCGGCCGGCTTTGACCCCGCTGGACACCCCCTCCCTGCTGGAAGCGGCCCGGACCGGCGACAACGACGCCTGTGAGCGGCTGCTGCTGGACAACAGCGGTCTGATCTGGTCTGTGGCCCGGCGGTACTACGGCAGAGGGGTGGACCCGGAGGACCTGTACCAGCTGGGCTGCCTGGGTTTTCTCAAGGCGGTGCGGGGGTTCGATTTAAACTACGGCACCCAGTTTTCCACCTATGCCGTGCCCAAGATCGCCGGAGAGATCCGCCGGTTCCTGCGGGACGACGGGGCGGTGAAGGTCAGCCGGGGCATCAAGGAGCGGGCCTCCGGCCTGCGGCAGGCCCGGCAGGACCTGAGCCAGCGCCTGGGCCGGGACCCCACCCTGGCCGAGCTGTCCGCCGCCACCGGGCTGGAGCCGGAGGACATCGCCGCCACGGACACCGCTATGCTGTCCGTCGCATCTCTCCAGAGCGAGAGCGGCGAGGACGGCTTCACGCTGGAGTCCGTCCTGGGCACCGACGGCATCGAGGAGGAGCTGGTGGAGCAGCTCACCCTCCGCCAGGCCGTCGACGCCCTCCCGGAGCGGGAGCGGAAGGTCATCCTGCTGCGCTTCTACAAGAACCTGACCCAGGACCGCGTGGCCCGCGTGCTGGGCGTCAGCCAGGTCCAGGTCTCCCGCATTGAGCGGAAGGCCGTGGCGCGTTTGCGGGAGGCGCTGGAGGAATAAAGCCCTCCGATCCCCGGCAGAGGCCGCCCCTGACTAAGCTCTCTGGGCGCAAAAAAACGGCAGGAGCCAGCCGAAGGGCTGATCCCTGCCGTTTTCATTTTATCCCTGCCGATCTGTCAGGCCAGCTTGCCCTTGGACAGCTCGGTGAGCTGGGCGAAGGCGGCCTTGTCGCTGACGGCCAGCTCGGCCAGCATTTTGCGGTTGATCTCCACGCCGGCCAGCTTCAGGCCGTGCATGAAGGTGGAGTAGTTCATGCCGTTCATCTTGCAGCCGGCGCTGATGCGGGCGATCCACAACTGGCGGAAATCGCGCTTTTTCAGCTTGCGGCCGGTGTAGGCGTACTGCAGGGACTTCATCACCTGCTCGTTGGCCATCTTGAAATGCTTGCTCTTGGCGCCCCAGTAGCCCTTGGCCAGCTTGAGGACCTTATTTCTGCGCTTGCGCGTCATCATCGCGCCTTTTACTCTTGCCATTCTTGTTCAGCCTCCTGTATTGAGTAAAGTCAGTGTCGATCATTTATAGGGGATCATGCGCCGGATGGTCGCCTCATTGGTGGCATCGGCGTAAGCGCCCTTGCGGAGGCCTCTCTTCAGCTTGGTGGTCTTGCCGTGGCCGTTGAGCAG
>CAZUWQ010000230.1:0-1629 GCA_964624195.1 uncultured Oscillospiraceae bacterium
CAGGCGAAGCAGCTCCTCCCCGTCATCCGTCTGCCCCGCCAGCGTCACGCCCTTCTCCTGTTCCACCGCCCGCGCGAACATTTCCCGAAACTCCTTTGAGGGGTCTGCCAGCAATATTCTGATCTGCTTTCTCATGGCCCGCAATCCTTTCTGG
Source organism: uncultured Oscillospiraceae bacterium (assembly GCA_964624195.1). GTDB lineage: Bacteria > Bacillota > Clostridia > Oscillospirales > Oscillospiraceae > Enterenecus. The sequence continues at coordinate 155 of CAZUWQ010000230.1, forward strand.
TGTAAATTGGGAAGCCGGCTTCCTTTTTCATCCTTCATTTCTAAAATACTGCAAAATATTCCATTTTGCAAGGGGTTTTCCCTTAAGGAAGCACTGATCAGATCCAGGCGCGCGGGATGGCGAGCAGTTATTTCGTCTGACAAGGTCTCCCTACGTTTTTCTACCCCGCGAGGGCCCGGCCCGCCGGCGCTTTGCCGGCGGGCCGTGGCCCCTGCTGTCCTGCCTGATCTGATCAGCTCACGCACTGCCGCAGCATCCGCCCGGCATAGATACCGTAGCCGCTGGTGGGGTCGTCCACCATAACGTGGGTCACCGCGCCCACCAGCTTTCCGTTCTGGATGATGGGGCTGCCGCTCATGCCCTGGACGATGCCGCCGGTGGAGTCCAGCAGGCGCTGGTCGGTCACATGGATGAGAAAGTCCCGGCAGTCGCTCTCGCTGGCGGGGTAAACCTTGGCGATCTGGATGGTATACTCCTCCACCCGGTCGCCGGAGATATTCGCCAGGATGGATGCGCTGCCCGCCTTTACCTCATCCCGCTGGGCCACCTCCATCTCGGCGCCGGTAAACCAGTCCTTCTCCGTCAGGGTCCCGAACACCCCGCCGGTGGTGTTGGCCGCCAGCTCGCCCAGGGTCCGGGAGGTATCGAACACGCCCCGCAGCTGACCCGGCGCGCCCGCCTCGCCCCGCTCCACGCCGGACACTTCGGCGGGCACGATGGAGCCGCTCTCCAGCGGCATGAGCAGCGCGGTATCCACATCGTTGATGCCGTGGCCCAGCGCTCCAAAGGCGCCGGTATCCGGGCAGTAGAAGGTCACCGTCCCGATGCCCGCCATGGAGTCCCGGATCCAGGCGCCCAGCTTATACTCCCCGTCCGCCGAACACAGCACCGCCCGCGCGGTGAGCCGCACCTGCCGCTCGTCCCGGATGGCCCGGATGCTCATGGACTCCCCCTCCAGCCGCTGGAGCAGGGCGGTCACCTCCTCGATGGTGTCCACCTCAGTGGAGTTGATATGGGTGATGATGTCTCCTTCCCGCAAACCGCATTCCCTGGCCGGATCCACCGCGCCGTCCCGGGTGACGATCTCCGAGGTCCCCACTACCACAACGCCGTCGGAGAACAGCTTGATACCCACGGCACGGCCCACCGGCACCACAGTGACCGCGCCGGCCCTGCCCGCCAGCGGCCACGCCGCGATCAGCACAGCCAGGGCCAGCATGACCACCCGGAGCACCGCCCACACCGGCCAGCCCCACGGCCTTCCCTCGTCGTTCAATTCCGATCACCGCCTCTCGCAAAAATCACGGGTCCGGCTTCCGCCGAAACCCCGCTCTTTTAATATGGCGGCGCCGGGCGTCTCTCACCGTGGCAATGTCAGGCGGCGCTGGCATACCAGCTTTTGGGCGCCGCTCCCCGGCGGCGCCCACTGATTTATGCTGGCAAATGGGGCCTGCAAATCTCTGAATTTGGAATTT
>CAZUWQ010000231.1:0-1619 GCA_964624195.1 uncultured Oscillospiraceae bacterium
CCGGGGCGGGCGGATAGGCCATCATGGTCTCCAGCTGGGCCACCCGGGCGGACAGGCCCAGAACGCTGCCGTCCAGGCTGGCGTCGGCCAGGCGGATGAGACAGACCTCGGCGTCGGTTCGCTGGCTGCCGCTCCGGGGCAGGTCATTGATCGTCTGCTGGAGGACGGAGAGCATCTGGATGAGGCGAGGGGCGGTCAACTGCTCGGACAGGCCCCGCATGGTGGCGTCGTCATAGCCGCCGGTGAGCAGGGCGGCGCCGCCCTGGGGGGCGGTCTTTCGCACCAACAGGTCCCGGCACAGGGAGGAGAGCTCCCCCAGCATGGTCTTGATGTCCTTGCCCGCGCCGTACAGACGGGCAAGGTCTGTCAGGGCGGCGGCGGCGTCGCCCCGGGCCAGCTCGTCCAGCAGTTTGGAGGTCTCCAGGTTGCCCGCCATGCCCAGAGCGGCGGTGACGGCGGCTCCGTCCACGGCCCCGCCGGCGGTGCGGCACTGGTCCAGCAGACTCAGGGCATCCCTCAGACCGCCGTCAGCCAGACGGGCGAGAAAGTCAGCTCCCTCGCCTGTCAGATCGATACCCTCCTGCTCGGCCACCCAGGCCAGACGCCTGGCGATGTCATCCGGGCGGATGCGCTTGAAAGCAAACTGCTGACAACGGGATTTGATGGTGGGCAGGACCTTGTGGACCTCGGTGGTGGCCAGAATGAACATCAAATGCTCCGGCGGCTCCTCCAAAATTTTCAGCAGGGCGTTGAAAGCGGCGTTGGAGAGCATATGGACCTCGTCGATGATATAGACGCGCTTTTTTACGCTCCCGGGGGTGTACACCGCCTCCTCCCGGAGGGCGCGGACATAATCCACGCTGTTGTTGGAGGCGGCGTCCAGCTCCAAAACGTCCAAAATCGCGCCGCTGTCCAGGCCCCGGCAGGCCTCGCACTGGTTGCAGGGGTCGCCGTCTACCGGATGGAGGCAGTTGACCGCCTTGGCCAAAATTTTCGCGCAGGTAGTCTTGCCGGTGCCACGGGTGCCGGTGAAAAGGTAGGCGTGGGACAGACGGCCCTCGGCCACCTGGCGGCGCAGGGTGTCGGTGATGTGCTCCTGCCCCACCACGTCGGAGAAGGTTTTGGGGCGGTATTTCCGATACAGGGCCTGGTACATCCTCTCACCTCCGAAAAAGCGCCCGGTCACGCAGCACGGCCGCACACCGGCCTTTGAAGCCACCTCTATGCCCGTTACCCCCACAGCCGGCTCAGGTCCGGCTTCCCCGCGGCACAGGCGGTGGGCCGCTTAGTGCTGCTTGGTTCCCCACCTGACACGGTTCACGGCTCCGCCTTGCGCGGGACCGGTCCATCATCGCTGCTTATGAGGGTCAGACGACACAGAAATGGTCCGGGGGCCGGGATTCATCCCTGCTGTAGCGGGTTGCAGGTACAGGGCACCGCTAACTCCCCGACTAGTGCGGCCTTGCTCCGCAACCGGGCGGCTCAAGACTTGATATATTATACTACACCTTTCCAAATTTAGCAATCCCCCAAAATATTTCGCGCCCGGAGTGGGGTTTTACGTTCCGGGCGGAGGCTGGGGCTCGGTCTCCGCGCCGACGCGGATCGCGCGCTGTCAC
>CAZUWQ010000232.1:0-1614 GCA_964624195.1 uncultured Oscillospiraceae bacterium
CGCCGATGGCGCCGGAGGGGTGGGCGCCGCAGGCGTTGAAGTATCGCAGGGCCACGAACCGCAGGCCGTGGGCCCGGGACACCCAGGCCATCATCCGCTCCATGGCCAGCTTGGTCTCCCCGTAGCAGTTGGTGGGGGAGGTGGGATCGGTCTCCAGAATGGGCACCCGCTCCGGCTCGCCGTAGGTGGCGGCGGTGGAGGAGAAGACGATCTTGTCCACCCCGTGGGACACCATGGCCTGGAGCAGCACCATAGTGCCGTACAGGTTGTTGTCATAGTATTTCAGCGGATCGGCCATGGACTCGCCCACCTGGGAGGAGGCGGCGAAGTGGATGACGCCCTCGATCTTCTCCTTTTCAAACAGGGCATCCAGCGCCCCCCGGTCCCGGATGTCCAGCTCATAGAAGCGGGCGCCGGGGTGGACGGCGGCCCGGAAGCCGGTCTGCAGATTATCCGCCACCACCACGTCCCGGCCCGCGTCGATGAGCTCATATACGGTGTGAGAGCCGATATAGCCGGCCCCGCCTAATACAAGGATCGCCAAAATGAATCATCCTTTCATCAGCGTGCTGGACAAGGTCCCGCACGGTTTTATGCCCTTATTATATCGGCTCTGTTTTGTGATGTCAATGCTGTTGCGGCCTCCGGCGTTCGGTCGGAGTGGGGGTGAAAAGTATCTTTGCCCTTGTTTATGGAAGGAAAGAGTGGTATAATCCATTGTCGGTCATACAATAGATCATCAGGATCGAAAACAGATCACGGAGGACATTTGGATGAAAATCGTTGTGTTGGCTGGGGGCCTGAGCCCGGAGCGGAATGTATCGCTGTCCAGCGGCTGTAAGGTGTGCCAGACCCTGCGGGGACTGGGACATCAGGCGGCCCTTGTGGATATGTTTTTGGGGACGGACGCCCGGCTGGACAGCCTGTTCGCGGAGGACATCCCGGAGGAACTGACCCGGATCGCCCGGCAGGCGCCGGACCTGGAGGCGCTGAAGGCGTCCCGAAAGAGCGGCGGGGACAGTCTGTTCGGCCCCGGCGTGCTGGAGCTGTGCGCCCTGGCGGATGTGGTATTTCTGGCCCTGCACGGGGCCTGCGGCGAGGACGGCCGGGTACAGGCCGCCTTTGATCTGCTGGGCATCCCATACACCGGCGCCGGCCATCTGGCCAGCGCCATCGCCATGGACAAGGACCTGACCAAGCGGGTGGTGGCCCCCCTGGGGGTGATCACGCCAAAGTGGGAGACCGCACGCTATGAGGCTGCGGACGTCCCCGCCCTGTCGGAGCGGCTGCCGCTGCCCAGCGTGGTGAAGCCGGTGGCGTCCGGCTCGTCTATCGGGGTGTCCATCGCCCGTACCCGGCAGGAGCTGTCCGACGCCCTCACCGCCGGCCTGGCCTTGGGTGGACACTGCGTCATCGAACAGTACATCGCCGGCCGGGAGATCCAGGTGGGCATTTTGGAGGGGAAGGCCCTGCCCTCCATTGAGATCATCCCCAGGGTGGGCTTTTACGACTATGAGAACAAGTATCAGCCCGGCGCGGCAGAGGAGATCTGCCCGGCTCCCATCCCGGCGGAGTGGGAGCGGCGGCTGACCCAGGCGGCGCTGACGGTGTTCC
>CAZUWQ010000233.1:0-1610 GCA_964624195.1 uncultured Oscillospiraceae bacterium
CAGTCCATCCGCAAGGCGGAGGACCGCCAGGGCTTTAAGGACTGCATGGAGGAGATCGGACAGCCCTGCGTCACCTCCGAGGTGGTGGAGAGCGCGGAGGGAGCGGTGGCCTTTGCCGCCGCCATCGGCTATCCCGTCATCGTCCGCCCGGCCTACACGCTGGGCGGCACCGGCGGCGGCATCGCCTACGACGAGCCGTCGCTGCGGGAGATCGCTGACCGGGGCATCCATCTCAGCCGGGTGGGGCAGGTGCTGATCGAGCGGTGCATCGCCGGCTGGAAGGAGATCGAGTTTGAGGTCATGCGGGACTCCGCCGGCAACGTGATCCAGATCTGCTCCATGGAGAACCTGGACCCGGTAGGGGTGCACACCGGCGACTCCATTGTGGTGGCGCCCACCCAGACCCTGGCCAACCGGGAGTATCAGATGCTGCGCACCGCCGCGCTGGACATTATCTCCGCCCTGGAGATCGAGGGCGGCTGCAATTGCCAGTTTGCCCTGAATCCGGACAGCTATGAATATGCCGTCATCGAGGTGAACCCCAGGGTCAGCCGCTCGTCGGCCCTGGCATCCAAGGCCACCGGCTATCCCATCGCCAAGGTGGCCGCCAAGATCGCCCTGGGCTACACCCTGGACGAGATCCCCAACGCTATTACAGGCAAGACCACCGCGTGCTTTGAGCCCACGTTGGACTACTGCGTGCTGAAGATCCCCCGCCTGCCCTTTGACAAATTCACCACCGCCAGCCGGAAGCTGGGCACCCAGATGAAGGCCACCGGTGAGGTCATGGCCATCGCCAACTCCTTCGAGGGGGCGCTGATGAAGGCCATCCGCTCCCTGGAGCTGAACGTGCGGGCCCTGCGGCTGGATAAGTTAGAGGAGCTGTACACCGACGAGGTGGAGGACCTGCTGGCCGACGTCACCGACGAGCGGCTGTTCGTGATCGCCGAGGCCATCCGCCGGGGCGTGTCCCCCCGGAAGATCAACTCCATCACCAGGATGGATATCTGGTTCCTGGACCGCTTCAAGAACATCATCGACATGGAGGAGGCCCTGATCCGCTGTAAGGGCCAGCCCGACGAGGACACTCTGCGCCGGGCAAAGGAAATGTGCTTTGCGGACAGCTACATCGGCTGGCTGTGCGGGATGGAGCAGAAGGACGTCAAGGCTCTGCGGGAGCGGTATGGCATCGTCCCGTCCTTCAAGATGGTGGACACCTGTGCCGCCGAGTTCGAGGCGGAGACGCCCTATTACTATTCCAGCTATGACGGGGAGAACGAGGCGATCCGGGCGGACAGCGGGAAGAAAAAGGTGCTGGTGCTGGGCTCCGGGCCCATCCGCATCGGTCAGGGAATCGAGTTCGACTACTGCTCGGTCCACTCTGTGTGGGCTTTGAAGCGGCTGGGCTGCGAGACCATCATCGTCAACAACAACCCGGAGACGGTGTCCACCGACTTCGACGTGGCGGACAAGCTGTACTTTGAGCCGCTCACCGCGGAGGACGTGCAGAATATCGTGGAGCAGGAGCGGCCCTGGGGGGCGGTGGTCCAGTTCGGCGGTCAGACCGCCATCAAGCTGGCCAAGGCCCTCACCGACATGGGCGTGCCCAT
>CAZUWQ010000234.1:0-1606 GCA_964624195.1 uncultured Oscillospiraceae bacterium
CGCTCTGGCCGAGCGGCTGGGCGTGAAAAACGCCACTCTCATGTGGCCCCTGCGCGTCGCCGTCTCCGGCAAGGCCGTCACCCCCGGCGGCGCCGTGGAGCTGTGCCGCATCCTTGGGAAAGACGAGACCCTCCGCCGCGTGGCCCTGGGCATGGATAAGCTGAAAGTGTGATCCGGCGCAGATAAAAAGCCCCCGGGACCGGTTTTTGATCCGGTCCCGGGGGCTTCCGCGTTTTTTGGACGGCGCTCCCTTCTATTTCACTCTCAGCCTTTTCACCGTCTCCCCGTCTGGGGTGACGTAGACCGTGTTATAGGTGTTGTAGATCACAAACCCCGGCTTGGCTCCCGCGGGTTTTTTTACCGCCCGCACAGGGGTGTAGTCCACCGGCACCTGGCTCGAGTCCTTTCCCTGGGAGAACCAGGCCGCCAGCATCGCCGCCTCGGTGAGGGACCGGCGGTCCGGCTCCGCCCCGCCGGTCTTCAGGATCACATGGGAGCCGTGGAGCTTCTGCACGTGGAGCCACAGGTCCCGCTTGTCCGCGTCCTTCAGGGTGAGCCGGTCGTTCTGGCTGTTGTTCTTGCCCACCAGAACGGTCAGGCCGGCGGACGTCCTGAACTCCATGGGGTTGGCGTGGACCGCCTTCTGCTTGCCCTTGCCGGTGAGCTTCCGCTTGTGCTGGCGCAGATAGCCGTTGTCCATCAGCTCCTGGCGGATCTCCTGCAGGTCCCGGTCCCCCTCGGACAGGGTGATCATCTGAAGCACGCTGTCCAGATAGTCCAGCTCCCGCCGGTTCTTCTCCAGCTGGAGGCTCAGCATCTCCTCCGCCTTTTTCGCCTTGGAATAGTCCTTATAATATCTGGCGGCGTTCTGCTGGGGCGTCAGCAGCGGGTCCAGAGGGATGTCCACCTCCCCGCCCTTCGGGTCATAGTAGTTCTGGGCCCGGAGCACCGTCTGGCCCCGGCTCATCTGATAAAAATTGGTGGTGATGATGTCACCGAATTGGCGCAGCCGCTCCCGGTCCACGGCCCGGGCCAGGTCGCCCTCCTGGTTGGCGATCTTCTTTGCCGTCCGGTTCCGGGCCTGGGTGACGGAGCGGATAAAGTCCTGTCCCCGCTGCTTCACCCGCTCCTGGGCCTCCCGGGCGGCGTAGAAATCGTCCAGCAGGTGGGAAAAGCTGTCGTACCGGCACACCTCCACCTCCGGGCCGTACTGGAGGGCGGGCAGAAAGGTAAAATCCAGCTCCTTTCCGTCTCTCCGCAGGAGAATGGGGGTAAACGCCCCCCGGCGCACTGTGTCTGCCAGCCGCTCCAGCTGATCGGCCAGCTCCTCCCTGCCGCCGGAGCGGAAGGCCAGCTCCCGGGCCACCAACGGCGACAGGCCGCTGAAGGTGTCCAGCAGCCACTTCTCCTGCCCCTCCCCCTCCGGAGCGCTCTCCAGCGCCAGCGCCCGCAGGGCGTCCCCCTCCAGCGCGGTCAGGTCCAGCTTGCCGGTGGGGAACGGCTCCCGGTAGAACAGCCCCGGCAGAAGCGGCCGCTGGGCGGACAGATCGGCGTCCACCCGGCGCATACAGTCGGTGATGCGGCCCTCCCCGTCCAGCATGATCAG
>CAZUWQ010000235.1:0-1601 GCA_964624195.1 uncultured Oscillospiraceae bacterium
CCAGGGAGAGTCCCATTTCAGGGCCTGGTCCTCAAACTTGGACTTGGTGAACCACAGCACGAAGTCGTTCTTGTTCCGCTTGTTCTGGTCCTCCTCCACGCCCTCCCGGACGCCCACCGCCAGATCCTCCTCGTCGTGGTCGTTGAACACATAGTAGCGGTCCAGCTTAGAGGTATCGAAGTACACGTTGCCCCCGGCCACATAAGCATAGCCCTTGTCCAGCAGGCCCCGCACCATGCGGATATAGTCGTCGATGCGGTTGGTGGCGGGCTCCACCACGTCGGGCCGCTTGATATTCAGCTTGCGGCAGTCGTCAAAAAAGGCGTCGGTGTAGAACCGGGCGATCTCCATGACGCTCTTGTGCTCCCGCCGGGCGCCCGTGAGCATTTTGTCCTCCCCGGTGTCCGCGTCGCCGGCCAGGTGGCCCACGTCGGTGATGTTCATCACCCGGTTCACGTCGTACCCCTCGTAGCGCAGGTATTTCTCCAGCACGTCCTCCATGATATAGGAGCGCAGGTTGCCGATGTGGGCGTAGTGGTATACCGTGGGCCCGCAGGTATACATCTCCACCCGTCCGGGGGTGTGGGTCTCAAACAGGGCCTTTTTGTGGGTGGCGGAATTATACAGATACATGGGAAACCCTCCAATTATGGTTATCGAATGTGACGCGGCGGGGCGGCCGCCCCTTACGCGTTTGCCCGCTTTTCCAGCTCCTCCAGCCGCCGGGTCAGCTCCTCCAGTCTTTCCAGGGTGGGATTTTTCACGCTGGTCTGGTCCACCTCGGCGGCGTAGTCCACCTTCCGCCCGTTGACCCGGACGATCTGGGCCGGGGCGCCCACGGCGGTAGCCCCCGCCGGGATCTCGTTCAGCACCACCGCGTTGGCGGCAATACGGGCGCCATCCCCCACCGTAAACGGCCCCAGCACCTTGGCGCCGGTGGAGATCAGCACATTGTTCCCGATGGTGGGGTGGCGCTTGCCGTGGTCCTTGCCGGTGCCGCCCAGGGTAACGCCGTGATAGATCAGACAGTCGTCCCCCACCTGGGCCGTCTCTCCGATGACGATGCCCATGCCGTGGTCGATGACCAGCCGGCGCCCGATCCGCGCGCCGGGGTGGATCTCAATGCCCGTCCGGCGCCGGCTCCACTGTGACACCAGCCGGGCCAGGAATTTCAGCCGGTGGCGGTAGAGAAAATGGGCCAGCCGGTGGTAAATGACGGCGTGGACGCCGGGGTACAGCAGGAATATCTCCAACCGGCTCCTGGCTGCCGGGTCCCTGGCCTGGTAAGCCCGCAGGGTCTCCCCCAGCCGTGTCATGGCAGCAAACCTCCTTTCAAAGAAAAACGCCTCCATGCCCCGACCGGGGACATGAGAGGCGATCTGCTCGCGGTTCCACTCTCGTTTTTCACTCAAAGGCCGTATCGTGGCCGGACGGAGGGCGTCTGCGTCCCCCTCGCTCCCGCTCGCATTTCATGTGGGGTTCCTCCCGGCCCTGCTTTCAGCCTGTGGCAGGACCTCTCTGGTGGCGCCCGCCCACACTACTTTCCGCGTTCATCGCGATATTCACTTCTGACAGTACCAGTATATTAGCATACCCGGCAA
>CAZUWQ010000236.1:0-1595 GCA_964624195.1 uncultured Oscillospiraceae bacterium
TTTTATCATGCTTCCGAGAGGTGAGCGGGGATGGTTTGTACGGTGTGTTCCCTGGGGCTGCACGGCGTGGCGGGGTATCCGGTGAGCGCGGAGTGCGCGCTGTCGGGCGGGCTGCCGGCCTTCGATGTGGTGGGGCTGCCCGACGCGGCGGTGAAGGAGGCCAGGGAGCGGGTACGGTCGGCTATCAAGGCCAGCGGGTTTACCTTCCCCGTGTCCCGCATCACGGTCAATCTGGCCCCGGCGGACCGGAAAAAGGCGGGGACGGTGTACGATCTGCCCATCCTGGTGGGCATCCTGGCCGCCGGCGGGCAGCTTTCGCTGAAGAAGGAGGAGCAGTCCGTCTTTTTGGGCGAGCTGTCCCTGTCCGGGGCGCTGCGGCCCATTTCCGGGATGCTGCCCATGGCGCTGGCCGCCCGGCGGGCGGGCGTCAGGCGCTTATTCGTGCCGGCGGACAACGCGCCGGAGGCCACGCTGGCGGAGGGGCTGGAGGTGCTTCCCGTCCACAGCGTGGAGGAGCTGGCGGCCCATCTGCGGGGGGAGCAGCCCATCGAGCCCGCCCCGGTGTGGTCGCCGCCGGAGCGGCAGATGGCCGGGCCGGACTTCAGCGAGGTGAAGGGGCAGGAGCAGGCGAAACGGGCGCTGGAGGTGGCCGCCGCCGGCGGGCACCACATCCTCATGTCGGGCAGCCCGGGCTCCGGCAAGTCCATGATGGCTAAGCGCCTGCCCTCCATCCTGCCCGACCTGACCCAGGCGGAGGCCATCGCCTGCACGGAGATCTACTCGGTGATGGGCATGACCAGCCGGGACGAGCCCATGGTGCTCCGCAGGCCCTTCCGGGCGCCCCACCACACCATCTCCGCCGTGGGCATGGCGGGGGGCGGCAACAACCTCCGGCCGGGGGAGATGTCCCTGGCCCACAACGGGGTGCTGTTTCTGGACGAGCTGCCGGAGTTCCGCGCCGATGTGCTGGAGGTGCTGCGCCAGCCGCTGGAGGACGGGCAGGCCCAGATCACCCGGGTGTCCGGCTCGGTGACCTATCCCAGCCGGTTCATGCTGGTGTGCGCCATGAACCCCTGCAAATGCGGGTGGTACGGGCACCCCTCCGGGCGGTGTACCTGCACGGAGCAGTCGATCCAGCGGTATCTGAGCCGCCTGTCCGGACCCATGCTGGACCGCATCGACATCTGCGTGGAGGTGCCGTCGCTGGAATATGAGGAGCTGTCCGGCGAGGCCGGCCCGGCGGAGAGCTCGGCGGAGATCAGGGCCAGGGTGAACGCGGCCCGGGCCGTCCAGACCGCCCGGTTCGGGCCGGACGGGCCGTCCTGCAACGCCCACATGGGACCCAACGAGCTGCGGGAATACTGCCGGCTGGACCGGGAGTGCCAGGAGATGATCCGGGGCGCCTTTGACCGGCTGGGCCTCACCGCCCGGGGCTATGACCGCATCCTCCGGGTGGCCCGCACCATCGCGGACCTGGACGGGGCGGAGGACATCGGCCCGCTCCACCTGGCGGAGGCGCTGCAATACCGCCCGCCGGAGCACCTGGCAAAGTAAAGGGGCGGCATGAATAATTGCCAAAAAAATCACAAGATTCT
>CAZUWQ010000237.1:0-1559 GCA_964624195.1 uncultured Oscillospiraceae bacterium
ACCTGCTGCTCACCCACAAGCGGCCCGACGGGGACACCATCGGCTCCGCCGTGGGGCTGTGTGAGCTGCTGCGGAGGCTGGGCAAGACGGCGTGGCTGCTGCCCAGCCTGGACGCCACCAGAGTGTTTTCCGAGTATCTGGAGGGGCATACCGCCCCGGAGGGGTACGCCCCAGACACGGTGGTGAGTGTGGACGTGGCCAGCCTGGGGCTGCTGCCCCCCAACGCCGGAGATTATCGGGACCGGATCGACCTGGCGATCGACCACCACCAGTCCAACGAGCTCTTCGCCGGAGAGACCTGCCTGGAGGCGGATAAGGCCGCCTGCGGGGAGATCATCTGGAAGATCTGCGACAGCCTGGGCATTATGGACAGGGACATTGCCGGCCCCCTCTATGTGGCGGTGTCCACCGACACGGGCTGCTTTGTCTACTCCAACGTCACCCCCCACGCCCACCGGGTGGCGGTAGCGCTGATGGAGGCCGGGGCGCCCTTCCAGCGGCTGAACAAGCGGCATTTCCGCACTAAGACGGTGGCGCGGATGAAGCTGGAGAGCCTGCTGTTCCAGCGGATGCGGTTCTATCTTGACGGGACGGTGGCGGTGGCCCCTGTGTCCCTGGAGCTGCTCCGGGAGGCGGGAGCTACCAGTGAGGACACCGATGACATCGCCGCCTTTGCCGGCCAGATCGAAGGGGTGCTCCACGCGGTCACGGTGCGGGAGCACGAGGGGGGCGAGATCCGCATTTCCCTGCGTACCGACGCCACGCGGCTGAACGCCACCGCCACCTGCGCCCGGCTGGGCGGCGGCGGCCACAAGGAGGCCTCCGGCTGTACCGTCCGGGGCACGATGGAGGAGGCGGAGCGGGCCATCATCGGGGCCATCGAGGCCCAGCTGGCGGAGGAAGGCCATGCCTAATGGCGTCATCGTCATCGATAAGCCCCAGGCGTGGACATCCATGGACGTGTGCGCCAAGCTCCGGGGCGTCTTCCGCGAGAAGCGGGTGGGCCACGCCGGGACGCTGGACCCTATGGCCACCGGCGTGCTGCCGGTGTTCGTGGGCCGGGCCACCCGGGCGGTGGAATTTGCCGCCGACGGGGACAAGGAGTATGTGGCCGCCCTGCGGCTGGGGCTGACCACCACCACTCAGGACGTCTGGGGAGAGCCGGTGGAGGCGCGGCCGGTCGATGTGGGCCGGGCGGAGCTGGCGGCGGTGCTGCCACGGTTCACCGGGACTATCCGGCAGGTGCCGCCCATGTACTCGGCCATCAAGGTGGGGGGCAGAAAGCTGTACGACCTGGCCCGGAAGGGCGTGGAGGTGGAGCGGAAGGCCCGGACCGTGACCATCTATGAGCTGGAGCTGCTGGAAGCGGGGAGCGCCGGAGCCGTCGCGCCCCGAGGCGGTGATTTTTTGCTGCGGGTGCGGTGCTCCAAGGGCACCTATGTGCGGACCCTGTGCCACGACATCGGACAGGCCCTGGGCTGCGGCGGCTGCATGAGCGGCCTGCGCCGCACCATGGCCGCGGGATACGGAGAGCGGGACGCGGTGACGCTGGAGCAGGT
>CAZUWQ010000238.1:0-1549 GCA_964624195.1 uncultured Oscillospiraceae bacterium
TTCTCCATGGTGGTGCTGGAGCGGCCGCTGAACAAGGTCTATGAGGAGATCGACCTGGTGACCACCCCCACCGGCAAGCCGGTGGCCATGGTACACTGCAACAACTGCACCAATGACACCAACGCCTGGGTCGGCGTCCTGGCGGAGACAGCGGAGCTGTTCGGCGCGAAGCCGTCCGCCGGGGAGCTGTACGCGAAGCTGTATGAGAAGTCCCTGGAGGGCGACGCGGACTGCGGCGGCGTGCTGGTGTGCAACTATCTGTCCGGCGAGGGCGTGACCCACATGGACGCGGGCCGCCCGCTGGCGGTGCGCGCCCCGGAGAGCCGCTTCACCCTGGCGAACTTCTTCCGGGCCCAGCTCTACTCCACCATGGCGACGCTGAAGCTCGGAATGGACATTCTGGCGGCGGAGGGCGTGACCATCGACAGTCTCACCGGCCACGGCGGGCTGTTCAAGACCCCCCTGGTGGGGCAGAGGTATCTGGCCGCCGCCTGTAACGCCCCGGTGACCTGTATGGAGACAGCCGGCGAGGGCGGCCCCTACGGCATGGCCCTGCTGTCGGCGTACCGGCTCTGGCGCTCCGAGGGCGAGACGCTGGAGGACTACCTGAGCGCCCGCGTTTTCAGCGGCGTTTCGGGGACCACGCTGGAGCCTGACGAGGCGGACGCGGCGGGCTTTGACGCCTATATGGATCGTTACCGCGCTTTGCTGGACGTGGAGCGCAGAGCGGTGGAGGTGCTGTGATGCTGAAAGCGTTAAAAGAACAGGTCTGCGAGGCAAACCTGCTGCTGCCGAAGCACGGCCTGGTGACTCTCACCTGGGGCAATGTGTCCGGAGTGGACCGGGAGCGGGGCCTGATGGTCATCAAGCCCTCCGGGGTGGAGTACGACCGCATGACCGTCGACGATATGGTGGTCGTGAGCCTGGACACCGGGGAGCGGGTGGAGGGCAAGTGGAAGCCGTCCAGCGACACAAAGACTCACCTGGAGCTGTATCGGGCTTTCCCCGGCATAGGCGGCGTCGTCCACACCCACAGCCCTTACGCGGTGGCCTGGGCGCAGGCGGGAGAGGACATCCCCTGCTTCGGCACCACGCACGCCGATTACTTTTACGGATCCGTCCCCTGCACCCGGCACTTGACCCAGGCGGAGATAGAGGAGGACTATGAGAAAAACACCGGCAGGATCATCGTGGAGGACTTCCGGGCACGGGGCGTGGAGCCGTCCGCCGTCCCCGGCGTGATCTGCGCCAGCCACGGGCCGTTTACCTGGGGCCGGGACGCTGCCCAGGCGGTATACCACGCGATCGTGCTGGAGGAGGTGGCGAAAATGGCCCTCCTTACCCGGCAGGTGCGCCCCTCCGCCGGCCCCGCGCCCCAGCGATACCAGGACAAGCACTATTTCCGAAAGCATGGCCCAAAGGCCTATTATGGTCAAGACTGAGTAAAAAAGAACAGCGGCCCGTCAAAAAGCCTCGCCGATGGCGAGGCTTTTTGACGGACCGGAGCGGCGGCAGATATTCTGCCGCCGCTATGCATATTGAATGGCTG
>CAZUWQ010000239.1:0-1545 GCA_964624195.1 uncultured Oscillospiraceae bacterium
CGTGCTGAACGCCAAGCACCACGAGAAGGAAGCGGAGATCGTGGCCCAGGCGGGCAAGCTGGGGGCGGTCACGGTGGCCACCAACATGGCCGGACGCGGCACCGATATTATGCTGGGCGGCAACGCGGAGTTCATGGCCAAGGCCCTGCTGCGGAAAAACGGCATGAGCGACGAGCTGCTGGCCGAGTGCGACGGCCACGCGGAGACGGACAACGCGGAGATCCTGGCCGCCCGCCAGGCGTTTAACGAGGCGGAGGCCAAATTCAAGGAGGAGATCCGGGAGGAGGCCCAGAAGGTGCGCCAGGCCGGCGGCCTCTACATCCTGGGCACCGAGCGGCACGAGTCCCGCCGGATCGACAACCAGCTGCGGGGCCGGGCGGGCCGTCAGGGCGACCCCGGCGAGAGCCGGTTCTTCCTGTCCCTGGAGGACGACATCCTGCGGCTGTTCGGCTCGGAGCGCATCCAGAGCATGATGGAGACCCTGGGGGTGGACGAGGACACGCCGCTGGACCAGAAGATGCTGTCCAGCGCCATCGAATCCGCCCAGAAGCGGGTGGAGTCCCGGAACTTCCAGACCCGAAAGACGGTGCTGGAGTACGACGATGTGATGAATACCCAGCGTGAGGTCATCTACGAGCAGCGCCGGAAGGTGCTGGACGGGGAGGACGTACACGCCGCCATCGAGAAATATCTGGAGTCCCTCATCACCGAGCTGGTGGCGGGCCACGCCGGGGAGCAGGGCCATCTGGACGAGGAGAGCTTCCGGGTGGCCACCGCCCACCTGTCCGGCTCCATTTTCAGCCAGGGGCAGCTGCTGGAGCTGCAGAAGCTGGCGCCCACCCTGCCGGTGGAGGAGCTGAGCGACCGGATGCTCACCCTGGCCCGGGACAACTATGCCCGCCGGGAGGCGGAGATCAACGCCCAGATGGCCCCGGTGATGGGGCCGGACAAGGTGCCCATGCGGGAGCTGGAGCGGATGGCCCTGCTGCGGGTGGTGGACGAGTACTGGATGGACCACATCGACGCCATGCAGGAGCTGCGGCAGGGCATCGGCCTGCGGGCCTACGGCCAGTCCGACCCGGTGGTGGAGTACAAGCGCGAGGGCTACGATATGTTCGAGCAGATGATCGCCGCCATCCAGGAGGAGACTCTGCGGCGGCTGTTCACCGTCCGGCTGCGCACCAATCAGGAGATCAGGCGGGAGCGGGTCGCCAAGATCACCGGCGAGTCCGGCGGCGGCGACGCCCAGGTGAAGAAGCAGCCGGTGAAAAAGGCCCAGAAGATCGGCCGCAACGATCCCTGCCCCTGCGGTTCCGGGCTGAAATGGAAGAAGTGTACGTGTGCCGAATATCACAGGGATGCGGAATAACGCCGGCCCATGGATCTGCAGGAGGGGATCATTGTTGATATGAATATTGTGGAACGGATCAAGAACGGCGTGCCCTTTCTGGCGGCGGACGGCATCGACGCCGCCGGCGGCGCGGCCCACGGGTTCTCTACCCGGGCGGGCGGCGTGTCCCAGGGAATGTGGTCATCCCTGAACTT
>CAZUWQ010000240.1:0-1540 GCA_964624195.1 uncultured Oscillospiraceae bacterium
GGCGCAGGGGCAGGAGATGACCAGCACCGCCACGCCGGAGGTGAGGGCCATTTCCACGGAGTGGGTGGCGATGAGCCAGATGACGGCGGTGACCAGGGCGATGAGCATCACTGCCGGAACGAACACGCCCGCCACCCGGTCGGCCAGCTTGGCGATGGGGGCCTTGGAGGAGGCCGCCTCGTCCACCAGCCGGATCATCTGGGCCAGCGTGGTGTCCCCGCCCACCCGGGTGGCCCGGAGGGTGAAGGAGCCGGATTTGTTGATGGAGGCGGAGATCACCGTGTCGCCCGGCGACTTGTCCACCGGGAGGGACTCGCCGGTGAGGGCGGACTCGTCCACCGAGGACTGGCCCTCCACCACCACGCCGTCCACAGGGACCGCCCCGCCGGGGCGGACCAGGATCAGATCGTCCACCCGCACCTGCTCCACCGGCACCTCGGACTCCACGCCGCTACGGAGCACCGTGGCGGTCTTGGGGGTCAGGTCCATGAGCCGGGCGATGGCCTGGCCCGTTTTGCCCTTGGAGCGGGTCTCCAGATATTTGCCCAGGGTGATGAGGGTCAGGATCATGCCGGCGGATTCAAAATACAGGTCCATGCTGTAACGCTCCACCACCGCCGAGTCCCCGTGGCCCAGGCCCCAGCCGATGCGGTACAGCGCCGCCACGCCGTAGACCACGGCGGCGGCGGAGCCCACGGCGATGAGAGAGTCCATGTTGGGCGCGCGCCGGAACAGGGTGGTAAAGCCCACCCGGTAGTATTTCTGGTTGATGACCATAATGGGCACGGTCAGCAAAAACAGGGTAAGGGCGTAGGTCATGGCGTTGGCGGCGCCGTGGAAGCAGTGGGGGATGGGCCAGCCCATCATGTGCCCCATGGACAGATAGAACAGGGGAATAAGGAAGACAAAGGAGGCGATGAGCCGCCGCCTCATGTTTTTCAGATCCTCCTCCATGGCGCCCGCGGCCGACGTGACCGGGGCGGCGTCCCCGGCCGCGGCGGGCAGGGAGGCGCCGTAGCCCGCCTTTTGAACGGCGGCGATGATGTCGTCGGGAGACAGACCGCCGTCCCAGTCCACGGTCATGGACCCGCCCAGCAGGTTCACGTTCACCTCGTTGACGCCGTCCAGCTTCCGCACCGCCTTGTCCACATGGGCGGAGCAGGCCGAACAGGTCATGCCGGTGACGATAAATTTTTGTTTCATAGGCTCCACCAGTTTTCTCTTGGGGTGCAGGCAAAGGCTTTACACATACTCTTGCCCCGCGGATTATAGTATCTTTCCCAGCGCGGTCACCAATTCGTCGATCTTTTCTGCCCGCTCCTGGTCGCTCTCCGCGTGCTCGACGCAGTGCTTGAGGTGGGCGGTCAAAATTTCCTTGTTTGCCCGCCGGAGCACGGCGTCGGTCGCCGTGAGCTGCTGGGAAATATCCATGCAGTAGCGGTCGTCCTCCACCATCTTGATAATGCCGTCGATCTGCCCGCGGGCCGTTTTCAGCAGCCGCAGCACAGTTTTCTGGTCAGCCATCATGTAATGTCACCTC
>CAZUWQ010000241.1:0-1539 GCA_964624195.1 uncultured Oscillospiraceae bacterium
CTGAAGATCACCGGCGAGGGCGAGGCGGTGATGCTGGCGGTGAAGTCCATCCAGGGGCTGCTGTCCCTGTCCGCCAAAGGGGAGGCCATCAGCCAGCAGAACGTCCGTTACATCATCGAGCTGGTGCGGGCGGGCAGCGAGGACAAGATCGCCCAGCTGGCCGGCGACGTGCTGTGCGTCACCGCCAAAGGCAAGCCCATCAAGGCAAAGACCATCGGCCAGCAGAAGTATGTGGACGCCATCAAGAACAACACCGTCACCCTGGGCGTGGGGCCCGCGGGCACCGGCAAGACCTATCTGGCGGTGGCCGCGGCGGTGGCCGCCTTCCGGGAGAAGCAGGTGAACCGCATCATCCTCACCCGTCCGGCGGTGGAGGCCGGGGAGCGGCTGGGCTTCCTGCCCGGCGACCTCCAGTCCAAGGTGGACCCCTACCTGCGGCCCCTGTACGACGCCCTGTTCGATATGCTGGGGGCGGAGACCTACCAGAAATACCTGGAACGGGGCAACATCGAGGTGGCCCCCCTGGCCTACATGAGAGGCCGCACCCTGGACGACAGCTTTATCATCCTGGACGAGGCCCAGAACACCAGCCGGGAGCAGATGAAGATGTTTCTCACCCGGCTGGGCTTCGGCTCCAAGATCGTTATCACCGGCGACGCCACTCAGATCGACCTGCCGGCGGACAAGGTGTCCGGCCTGAAGGAGGCCATGCGGGTGCTCAAGGGCGTGGAGGACATCGCCATCTGCAAGCTCACCGGCGCCGACGTGGTGCGCCACGTCATCGTCCAGCGGATCATCAAGGCCTACGAGGACGACGAACAGCGGCGGACGGCCAGGCGGGAGAAGCGGTGATGGACATGGAGCATCAGATCATCATATCCGCGGAGACAGACCTGCCGGAG
The DNA here is from genome assembly GCA_964624195.1 of uncultured Oscillospiraceae bacterium. Taxonomy (GTDB): domain Bacteria; phylum Bacillota; class Clostridia; order Oscillospirales; family Oscillospiraceae; genus Enterenecus. Next base: position 903 of record CAZUWQ010000241.1, read on the forward strand.
GGGCTGGAGGAGCAGGCGCGGCGGACCATCGGCGCGGCGCTGGCGGCGGAGGGGATGGAGCTGCCCTGCGAGGTGGACGTGCTGTTCACCGACGACGCGGGCATCCATGCCGTCAACCGGGACACGCGGGGGGTGGACAGGCCTACCGACGTGCTGTCCTTCCCCATGTTCGAGCTGTCGCCGGGGGAGAAACCGGCGGAGAAGGACGCAGACCCGGCCACCGGCCTGATCCCACTGGGAGATATGTGCATTTCTCTGGAGCGGGCCGCGGCCCAGGCCGCCGAATACGGCCACAGCCTGGAGCGGGAGGTGTGCTATCTGGCGGTGCACTCTGTCCTGCATCTGTTGGGCTATGACCATTTGGACGAGGGCCCCATGAAGGCCCAAATGCGGGAGCGGGAGGAGGCCATCCTGGGGACGCTGGGGATCGGCCGATAGAAGCGGGGCGGCAGGATCGCTGAAAGGACCCGCTGTCACGCTCAGGAAGGTTGAGGATCATCTATGTCAAATATCAAAAAATCGGGTGTCATCACCATTGTGGGACGGCCCAATGTGGGGAAATCCACCCTGACCAACACTTTAGTGGGGGAGAAGATCGCCATCGTGTCCGCCAAGCCCCAGACCACCCGGAACCGCA
>CAZUWQ010000242.1:0-1537 GCA_964624195.1 uncultured Oscillospiraceae bacterium
ATAGGCGCGCGAGAAGAAGGGCACGTTGGCCTCCCCGGCCACCGCCTTGGCCAGCAGCGTCTTGCCGGTGCCCGGAGGGCCCACCAGCAGGGCGCCTTTGGGCAGCTTGGCGCCGATCTCAGTGTATTTCTGCGGGTTGTGGAGGAAGTCGATGATCTCCGTCAGCGACTCCTTGGCCTCGTCCTGGCCGGCCACGTCCCGGAAGGTGACGCCGGTCTGCTTTTCCATATACACCTTGGCATTGGACTTGCCTACGCCGCCAATGCCGCCGATCCCGCCGCCGCCGGACCCCATCTTCTTGAACAGATAGCGGTACAGCAGCATCATCGCCACCACCGACAGCAGGATGGGCACGCCCACGCTGATGATCATGCTCAGTATCTGCTCCTGGGCCGTCACCGTCTTCGCCTCATATACCACGCCGTGCTCATCCATCAGGCTATACAGCTCCGTGTCCGCCAGCGCGGGCGCCGCCGCGACAAACTCCACATCCTCCGCGGTGATCTCCCGGCTCAACGTCAACTGGCCGAGCCAGCCCAACCCCTGGCTGTCCTCTATTTCCTTTGCGTAGTCCTTCAGAGGCTGGCTGTTCTCCTTCACGGTGATATAATAGGCGTCGCTGCCCATTTTCACCCTGTCCACATAGTCCTTGGCGACCCACTCCTTGAAGCTGCTGTACTCTATGACCTCGGTAGCCGTAGTGCTGCTCGACCCCATGCAGGTGTTCAGCAGCATCACCAGCAGCACCGCCCACAGAATGATGCTTAAAAAACTCAGCAGTGATTTTTTATTGTCGCCGCCGTTACTTTTCTGGTTGCTGGGTTTATTGGGCCCGGCCATAGGCGTACCCTCCTTATCATTCAGGCAAAACCTGTCATATGCACTGCGGTTTTTCAAAGTATAGCATACTCCTGTCATAAAAACAAGAAATCTTCTTGACCGTCATGTAAACTTTTCGTGACCGCGCGCCCACCGGCGCCGTTCTTCTGCCGCTGTCCCTGTATTTTTCTCTTTTGTTTCGGAGCAAAACATGCTATGATGGACGCAGGACACCTGCACAGGGGAAACGCTGATCGGATCCAGGCGCGCGGGATGACGAGCGGATCTCTCGCCTGACAGGACTCTGATCGGGACTTTCCAAAAAGAGGAGTTGACCTTATGCGCGGAGAAAAACCTGAACAGGAGGCGCTGGCCGACGGTCTCATCGAGGGCCGCAACGCGGTGATCGAGGCCCTGCGGGCCGGCGCCGCCATCGACAAGCTCTACATCGCCCGGGGGGAGACCGACGCCACCCTGGGCCACATCGCGTCCACCGCCCGCGGGAAGGGCATCGTGGTGGTGGAGGCGGACCGCCGCAAGCTGGACGGCATGAGCCGCACCAAGAGCCACCAGGGCGTCATCGCCATATCCGCCGTCCGGGAATACGCGGAGGTGGACGAGCTTCTGACCGCCGCTGAAACGAAGGGCGAGCCCCCCCTGCTCGTGGTGTGCGACGAGCTGTCCGACCCCCACAACCTGGGGGCGGTCATCCGCACCG
>CAZUWQ010000243.1:0-1516 GCA_964624195.1 uncultured Oscillospiraceae bacterium
GACAAATTTTAGAGCTATATATCATACCTTGTCGGCGTCCATGTCCTTGGTGCACTTGGTCGGCTTCACGGCCATAGCAAATCAGTTTAGACATATCACATTACCTCCAAAATAATTACTCAACAATGGCCAGAATGTCGTTCTGACGGACGATGGTGTACTCCTCGCCGTCCACTTTGACCTCGGTGCCGGAATACTTGCTGGTGAGCACCTTGTCGCCCACCTTCACCGTCATGACGACCTCCTTGCCGTCCACCATGCCGCCGGGGCCTACCGCCACCACCTCGGCCATTTCGGGCTTCTCCTTGGCGCTGGAGGTGAGGATGATGCCGCCCTTGGTGGTCTCCTGGGCCTCCATGGCCTTCAGGATCACACGGTCAGACAGGGGTTTGAGATTCATAGCTGGTTCCTCCTTGATATATTGATTACTGTGTAAACGTGATCGATTTAGCACTCATTCTTTCCGAGTGCTAAATTCAAGTATGATAATACCCGTTTCAAAGGAAAAAATCAACCCCAATTTTGAAAAAACAGGGGCCGAGGGGAAAAAATTCATCTTTCGTTCACATTCGCCCGCCCTGAGTGCTAATTTCGACAGCCTTTGCCGGGGCATAACTCAGCCCGGCGGGGTAGAAGAAATTCACTCTCTTTTCGGACAGGCGGATCACAAAGTCCCTGGCCCGCACCACCTCGCCGTCCACCACCGCCGTCAGCTCCCGGCGGTCGCCGGAGGAAAAGCGCGCCCCATCCCCCCGATGCGCCCACACCAAATGGGGCAGATCCCTGTACTCGCCCCGGCCGTATTTGCCCGCCAGTCGGAGCAGGGTAAACCGGCTCAGCTTGGGCACCACCAGCGTCTCCAGCACCCCGTCGTCCGGCATATTGTCCCCCACGGGCATAAAGCCGCCGCCATAGTAGCGGCCGTTGCACACGCAGATGATACAGGTGTCCCCCTCGTAGTGCCGGCCGCCCAGGTCCACCACCGTGGGCCGGCAGATCCCCTTGAACAGCACGTTCACCACCAGGGACAGGAGATACGCGCCCAGCCCCCGCACCAGGGGCAGGCTCTTGTAGTGGTGGACGTCGGCGGCGATGCGGGCGTCCACCCCGGCGCAGGCCACCCCGATGCCCAGCAGACCGTTGCAGTCCAGCAGGTCCATGGCCGCCTGGGGCCCCTCGGCCAGGGCGGCCACGTCAAGGAAGCGGCCCCTGTTCTCCCGGCCGAAGATCTTCAGAAAGTCGTTGCCGCTGCCCAGGGGCACGTTGGTCACCGCCGCGTTGTCGAAGCCGGCGGCGCCGTTCACCACCTCGTTGAGGGTGCCGTCCCCGCCGCAGGCGTAGACGCGCACCGGATCGCCCCGCTCCGCCGCCGCCCTGGCATACCGCAGGGCGTCCCCCTTCCGGGTGGTGTAGACGATCTCCCACGGGGCGTCCAGCGCCCGGATGGTCTCCTCCAGCCGCCGGGCCCCTTTCCGTTTTCCCGCCGCCGGGTTGATGATGAATACATGCCGCATCG